>DATGKW010000198.1:0-5884 GCA_035294465.1 Ktedonobacteraceae bacterium
GGAAAGGCGATATATGTTACAACAAGATATAGCATCTATGCCACAATTCACACACAGCAATACTCACATCGCCGAATTGCTCGATCATATGCATAAAATTGCGGATCTTGGTGCGCTTGGAGCATTGGCGGAATGGGATCAGAACACGGAAATGCCAGAGGGAGCCGGTGGGATACGCGGCGATCAGATGGCGACTCTCCAGGGAGTGTTGCACGAGCGCTGGACGGCTGAGCGCCTGGGACACTTATTAGATGAGCTGGAGGCTCCCGGCATGCAGACACACTTGACAGACGCCGATAAAGGATTAATCCGCAAAGCCAGACGCGATTATGACCAGGCCACAAAGCTGCCGCGCACGCTGGTGGAAGAACTGGCACGCGTGCAGGCAGCCAGCTTTGAATCCTGGCGCAAGGCGCGTACAAACAACGACTTCGCGGGCTTTGCCCCCTGGTTAACTCGCCTCATCGGCTTGCAGCGTGAGGTCGCAGACCGCCTCGGCTTTGTTGAGACACGCTACGATGCTCTGCTGGACCAGTATGAGCCGGGTATGACCTCTAGCAAAATAGATGAGCTCTTCGCTCCGGTGCGAGATGTCAGTATGACCCTGCTCAAGCGTATTCAAGCCAGCGGTCACACAGTGGACGATAGCTGCCTAGAGGGGGATTTTGCGGAAGAGAAACAGATGGAGCTAAGCAGGGCCATCCTGCGCAACATGGGCTACGAATTCCCTCATGGCGGGATCGCGCGCTCACCACATCCTTTCACCACCAGCTTCGGCAGCCCCTTTGATGTGCGCCTGACGGTTAACCCGGATAGACACTTTATCCAGGCAAGCGTCATGGCAGCCATCCACGAGGGAGGTCACGCACTTTACGAGCAGGGCAGCGCACCCACGCTTGCGCGCACGCCTGTGGCTGGCGGGGCCTCGATGGGCGCGCACGAGTCGCAATCGCGCCTGTGGGAGAATAACATTGGGCGCTCGCTACCCTTCTGGCGCGGACAATACCCGCTGGTGCGTCAGGCTTTTCCCGAACATTTTGCCAGCATCGACGTCGAGACCTTCACGCGCGCGCTCAACAAAGTGCAGCCTGGCTTGATTCGTATCGAGGCCGACGAAGTAACGTATAACCTGCATATCATCATCCGTTACGAGTTGGAGAAGGCCATGATCAACGGAGAGGTCGCGGTCGAATCGCTACCGGGCATGTGGAACGCCAGATACCGTGAATATCTGGGCATCGAGCCAGAGACCGACAGCAAGGGTATTCTACAGGATGTTCATTGGAGCAACGGCTTTGGCTATTTCCCAACCTACACCCTGGGCAACCTCTACGGGGCACAGATCTTTCACAAGCTGTGCGACACCTTCACGGACTTCGATGAGCGGCTAGCAAAGGGCGAAACCGCGTTTATCCTGCGCTGGCTGGAGGAACACATGTACGCTTACGGAGCCATCTATCTACCCGAAGAGTTGCTCAAACGCGCGACAGGTGCTGCGCCCGATCCCGTGTATTTCGTGCGCTATCTCACCAATAAGTTCGAGAAAATCTATGGCATTTAAGATGAGAACTGTGCATATAACGGCAAAGAGAGACATTGGCTTCAACGCATTCCTGTGTAAAGACAGGAATCGTGTATATGATGCATCATTCTGATGCAATCAATGGTTTAACTGGCAAAGAGCGCCGTTATATGCACAGCTAACCTCGCAAAGGTGGACGATGGTAGGGAGGAATATATCTTTGTACCTGAAACAACTAAAAAACTGTCCCGGAGTGGCTCTATGCACTCGCGGAGCGGGAGGACTGCTTCCGCTGCTGGCCTTTGTGCTTATCAGTTGTAGTTCACAAAGGCAAATCGCGACGACCTCTCAGCAAATCTTACAAAACGGCCAGGTGGTGCGCAATGTTCAAGCCGCGCAACCTGTACTCAGCGCGCAAGACAAAAGGATCGCTACCCAGGTCAGCGGCCTGTTCACGAACCTGGTTGCTCAGCACCAGTTCAGCGGCTCGGTCTTGATCGCTAAAGACGGTCAGGTGCTGCTGGCCAAAGGATATGGCCTGGCCAACTGGCAGACCAATACACCCAACACGCCCCTGACTCGCTTCTATCTTGGCTCCGTCACCAAGCAATTTACCGCCATGTCGATCCTGATCCTGCAGCAGGAGGGCAAGCTGAATGTGCATCAACCTCTTTGCGCTTATATTAATCCTTGCCCGCCTCCCTGGCAGCCTGTCACTATCCACGAGGTGCTTACTCACACGTCCGGCATTCCTGAACTGGATACGTCACAACTTTTGGGCGCCTCGCCCGCGGCCTGGATCGCCAGCTTCAATAACGCGCCCCTGGTTTTCGCGCCAGGCAGCGAGTTCGCTTACTGCAGCGTTTGCTACCAGATTTTGGCCTACGTGGTCCAGCAGGTCTCAGGCCAGCCATATGAGCAGTTTGTGCAGCAGCATATCCTGACCCCTCTGCACATGGGCGAATCCGGCTTCGACAGCGACTATTACTACGCGCAGTCCATCGATGCCAACGGCTACAGCAGCTGGCAGGAGAACGCCGAGCAACTGGGCTGGGGCAATATAGGGCCGCAATGGTCGTTCCTCTTCGGCTCCGGTCTGCTCTACTCGACTGTAGGCGATCTCTACCGCTGGGACCAGGCGCTCTACACCAATATCCTGGCGAACCAGCAAACGCGGGACGAAGCTTTCACGTCTTATACCGACTCCAGCCTGTTCGCCGGCTCAACCTACGGCTACGGCTGGTTTATCACCAAATCGCCGGTTCCTGGCCATCGTCTGATCTGGCACGATGGAGAAATCGATGGCTTCCGTACCTACATTGGCCGCTACATCGACGACGACGTGACCGTTATCTTTCTCAGCAATCTGGCCACCGTTGACCCGTCTACACTGGCCCAGTCTGTACAAAAGGTCATCTTTGCTGGCGCGTAAACAACCGAAAACTGGGGGACTATTCCAGCACGCTCATAGCCGCGTACATCTCGCGCAAGAAACGGCTGGGAACTGTCGCAAGCAGACGAGTGCAGGCAAAGCCATACTGGCGGGCCAGCGCTTCCCACGTGGGATAAGCCAGCGGATAGGGTACCCACATATTGCCGCGATCAGTATTGTATTCAACGAGCAGCAAACGACCGGTGGGACGCAAATAGGAGCGCACAAGTTCCAGGACCGGTCCTTTGTGGCGTACATAGTGAAGAGAATTGGCCATCAGCACACCATCGAGCAGGGGAAAGGCCAGTTTGCGGGTGAAATCTGCCTCTCGATATTCAACCGCCACCTCGGGAAAGTTCGCGCGCATAGACGCGGCCTGTGTACGCAATGCCCGCCGATCTTGATCAACAGAATAAATGCGTGCGCCTGGCCCCAGCAAATCAGCCAGGGCCAGCGTAAACGCGCCGGAGCCAGACCCCAGATCCGCCCAGACACCGCCCGGCGCGTCGATTCCCTCGCGAATAAGCTTAACGTGGTCCTGGTGTTGCATAGCATCCCCCGTACTCAATTGTGTACTTGATCGATATACTCCTCTATTTTATATCACATCACTTAGAGCGGCTTTGCCTCCAGAACGTGCAACAGGACTGATGCACTGACAGGCTTTGTGTTCTCAAGGATAGACAGATAGATAAATCTGATGTAATCTCCTCCATAAAGTTGCCTTAGATGATTCCTCGAAAGGATGCACGCCATGATTGAAGCGACCAATGACCCTCAACAGATTAGCCAGGCTCTCCAGTGGATCGTCTCTCTCCTTGAACGCTATGATATTCCCTATCAGATTTGTGGTGGGGCAGCAGCCAAAGCGTATGGAGCGACGCGTCCACTGGTTGATATCGATATTTATGCGTCTCTGCAGCAAAGTCCACATTCCCAGGCGTTTCTGGACGAAATCCAGCCGTATCTTATCCGCGAATGGGCGCCCTGGCTCAGCGCTTCGTGGGATATTCTCTATCTGGCGCTCAACTATAGGGGCATGCAGATTGAAATCGCCGAGTCCAGCACCCATCCGCGCTTCTACAACCACCGTGATGGTCGTTGGGAAGATCAAATCATCAATTTCGCGGCATCCACATACATTCATCTCTACGGTGTAGAAGTTGCTGTGATGCCAAAGGACGAGCTACTGGCCTACAAAGCCATGCTTAATCGCGAAGTTGATCATCTCGATATTGCGCAATTGACGATAAGGTGAACCGTAAAGAGAGCCGATTCTACCAACTTGACAGGCAAAAGGCACTGTTTTAGACTGAGGTCAATCTCTACTACTGCCATTTTGCAGAAAGAAAACGGATCTCGTAATACCGCTAAAGATTGTTATCTATCACGGCCAATTAACCCGTGAGCGAGATGCTGCAATGAACGATTCAGACCAGCAAAGCATCGATCTGGAGGACGATGAACACATCCAGATCACCGACCTGGACGCCGTAGGGACGAACCAGAAAAGGTTTACCGACAAGCTGTTTGCCATCTTGCACAAAGGCATCGCAACGCCCTGGATAAGATATAGTTCGGTTAGCTTATTGCTTCTCATCCTGCTCGGAGCGCTTTTCCTGCAAATCTATCCGTCTGCATTAACCTCCTCTAGCAGTTCAGCCTCAAATGAGACCGGTGTACCTCCTTCGGCAAGCGGAGCTAACGTTACATTTGGGGATGACCAGATATATATTCAGGCGAACGGAGGGATGCTGACCGCTTATCAGGCTGAAAATGGCCACGTACTCTGGCACAAGAAGCTGCCAGCGCAAGCATCTTTGCTGGCATCGGGTCAGATTGTTTATCTCTATTACGCGACAACCGCCGGGAATGGCAGGCTGGAGGCATTGAATGGAAACAATGGCCGGAGCCTCTGGTGGCATGCCCTACCCGCGCCAGGAACAGCGCTGGCTCTTGAACAATCCGGTGACGCGCTCTACGCTGCTGACGACTCTAACACAATCTATGCTTTCCAGGCCAGCAACGGTCACCTGCGCTGGACGTACCGCGATAACATCAGACCTATATTACCGGTAGGGAACCTTCTCCAAGTAAAGAGCGGGATCGCTGAGATCTTTCAGGCCGATCAGGGTCAGTCCTTTCTTCACACCAGCAATGGCCGGCAAATTCTACACATACAGCCCGATAACTCTGGTAATCTCCCACAAGCAATAATAGATGGACGGTTAATCTATGTGCTACCCAATATCGGAGATGCACCCGTTCCACAACCCGTCCAGGTTTTTCGCGTCTCCGATGGCAAGCTCCTCCGGTCATGGGCTTTACCATATACCAGCTCTGAAGTATCGCTGATGGAGCAAGACGGGATCATTTTTTATCGAGACGACATCAACTCTTCGCTCATCGCTTTAAGCAGCACCGATGGGCATGTTCTCTGGACGTACAAGGCTCCCAGCAACGCCAATGGAATTGTTTCTACAGACCTGGAAGAGACCGGCCTGGTCTACCTGGCATTGCAATACGGCAACGTGATATGCCTGCGTGCCAGTGATGGGCAGATCCTCTGGAACACCCAGATTAAGGTAGCGAACCAGTATAACAACCCTCCCGGCTTCTTTTTCGAGAATGGCAAGATCTTTCTTTATTACGCGAATGGAACGGCGGGGGGTACAACCTCAGAAAATGATCAGGAGTATACCCTCAGTAGCAGCGATGGAAAAGTTCTCTGGCACACTTCCGGTTTTTCCGGGCAGCCGTGGATTCAAGCCAGCATTCTCTACACTATGCAGCCCGGCGGACGAATCGACGCCTGGCGGGCAAGCGACGGCTCGCATCTCTGGGACTCTCAAGCACTCGCAGGGATGTACCCATACGGAGACCCAACGAACAATAATAACCTTGTGTTTCTGACGGATCAGCTAGGAAAC
>DATGKW010000199.1:0-16392 GCA_035294465.1 Ktedonobacteraceae bacterium
GCAATGGGAGCGCTTTAAGGATGTGCCCGGCGGAGTGCTGGCGCACAGCACGCACGTTAAGGGGCTGGGCACTTATGATGCGGAGAGCAGTGTAGAGCGCCCGCGCATCCAGGTCACGCTGGCTACCTCCATCCCCGAAGAGCGCTGTCGGAGGGTCAACCTGGGATATCGCGATTACCGCACCATCGACCCGGCAACCTGGCAGGGGCGCGAGGACGAGGGCTATCTGTTCGTGCCCCACGCGGGCGAGGTTCTGTATCGCGTCTGATTTTACATTTTCTCATGACAAGACGTTTATCTTTATGAATATGGTTGACATCTGCGAGACCGTACCATACTATGCTAACAATCGTTGAAGCCTATTTATCTCATACATAAAGGAGCAGGAAAGACGGAAAGCGAGGGATTAAATGGCTGAACCACGCAACGCTATGGATCTGAGGCCCGGCTATCGCGGACGGGCTTTTACTTCGGATCTCTCCGGTCAGGAGTTCTGGCTGGTCATCGACAAGGGTTTCCAGCCGATGGGGCTGGTTATCGGCAACTGCATCTACTCCATGGGCGCGATTCGTAACTGGCTGGTGGGCGTCAAGGCAAATTTTCAAGGCGAACTGAAGGAGTACTCTCAGTTGATGTACCAGGCGCGCGAACTGGCGCTCAGCCGCATGCAGTTCGAGGCCGACCAGTTGGGGGCCGACGGAGTAATCGGCGTTGATATTAACGTCGAGTTTTTGCACAACAACGAGTGGATGGAAGTCACTGCAATTGGCACAGCCGTGCGCTACGTTGGCTCTGGTCCTAATATGCCCCCTGTCAACGTCGGCCACGTCACCGTTTCTAGCGGCTAACTTTTTCTCATTAGCAAGAGGCGATATATGCGTGAAAACTGACTCTATGCATATGTCGCCTCATAATTATTAAGAAAGCTCAACGCTGGTAAATGTCGTCAAAATGCATCTCCATCAACCGCTGAGGATTGCGCGAGCGTACAAACCCTACTTTTTCATAGAGTCCGTGCGCGTTCCTGGTCATTAAGATCCAGCGGCGCAGACCTTGCAGTTCTGGATAGTCCACTACCACCTGCATCAACCATTTGCCCAAACCTTTACCCCGGTATTCCTCGATGATAAAAACATCGCTCACGTAGGCAAACGTCGCATAATCCGTGATGATTCGTGCGAAGCCCACCTGGCGGGTTCCGTGATAAACGCCGAACGCTAGCGAATGCTCCAACGATTTTTCCACCACTGCTCGCGGAATGCCCGCAGCCCAGTACGAACGCGCCAGAAAACTATGGATGACATCTCTATCCAGACGACTCTTTTCTGTGCTGATTGTATATTCGCCTCTTTGCCATGTGCGGCACTCGTCCATAATAAAAATCTCCTCCTCTTTTTTAGAGATACTATCTGCCAGGCAGTATGGATGCCGGCGGCAACGCTGGCAACAGCCAATTCCGCTGTGTCTAGAAAGCCAGGCTTCCTGGCTCTGGCTTTTTACATTCCTTTTACAATTCCTTTACAACTTACTTAAACGTTTCTGATAGAACTGCCTTATGCTTAGCTACTGAGGCATTGAAAGATTTTTCTTCATCTCTCGCTAAAGACAGGGTTCCTGCCTTAAATTCCTCAAAAGGAGTCAGAGTCTATGGATACTGTTATACGCGGCATGAGAAATGTGCTGCGCAACCCGCTGCGCTTACTGCTAGTCGTTTTCTTGCTGGGAGCAAGCTTGATGCTGGTCGCTGCGATGGTCAGTTTGAACAATAGCGCGCAGCAAGAGCTGGCAGAGGTGCATAAGGAAGTGGGGACGGCAATTACGATAAACTATGCAGTGAACGATAGCCAGAACGCTGCGCAGGCTCCCGCCCAGCAAAGTGGTGAGACGGGTCAGGGTGGCGGTAGAGGCTTTGCCTTCTTTAACGGGGGAAATCGCACTCCCGTTCCCAATAGTGCGGTCACGAAAGTCAAAAATGTGCCGGGCGTTGTCAGCGTGCAGGAGAGCTTGAGTCGCATCGATACCAGCAGCACGCTCAAGACAAGTGCCGTTCAAGCCCCTAACGGGCGGTCGTTCAACATTCCTCCCACAGTCAACGGTATTTCGACTGATGCGACGAACTTTACCCTGGCAGGCGGAGCTACGCCCACGCTAGAGTCGGGGCGCAGTTTCCAGGCGAGCGATGCTAACGCCTATGTTGCAATGATGAGCCAGACACTGGCCCAGACCAATAATCTGACGGTAGGCTCGACCTTTACTCTCAAAGGACAAACTTTCACGATTATTGGCATCTATACCACCGGCCAGACGTTTTCCGATAACTCGCTGGTCATCCCTCTGGCGACAATGCAGAAAGTCTTCGGGGTGAATGGTGTGGACTCGATCACAGCCTATGCCCAGAGCTACGAGCAGGTGGACACGGTCGCAGCCAGACTGCGCAGCACTCTGGGCAGCGCTTACGATGTGGTGACTGAAGCATCTACGTATGCGAGTACGATTAATTCTCTCAATACTGCGCAAAATAGCATCAAGCTGGCGCTGATCGTGGCAATTGTTACCGCGACCCTGGTAATTATCTTCACCGTATTCATTACCGTGCGCGAAAGGACGCTTGAGATTGGTACGCTCAAGGCTATCGGTGCATCCCACTGGCAGGTGATTCGCCAGTTCTGGGGCGAAGTTCTGGCGCTTAGCGTTGCTGCAGCCATTATCGCCGTGACCTTGCTCGTGACCCTGGGGCCGGTGATTACGAACGCTTTCAACGTTGCAACTCCGTCTACGGCAAATGCCACACAAGGCGCGGGCGGCAGATTCTTTGGCGGCGGCCGCGCTCTGTTCTCAGCCCCAGCAGCGAATCTGAGTAATGTGCATCTCTCTCCTGCGACGCTGACTCCCCAGGCTCTGCTGATTATTGTAGGACTCGGTATGGGCCTGGCCCTGCTTACGAGCGTGATTCCGGCCTGGTATGTCGCGCGCATCAGGCCGGCTGAAGTGTTGCGTCGAGGATAAGAAAGTGGAGCAATAGAGATGAATATTGATCTAGATCCTCTGGATGAGAGGGAAGACGAAGAACTTGAAGAGACGCCGGTACCGATCTCGGCGGAGAATGGCAGGCCGATCACTATTAGAGCTGAGGGCCTGACCAAATACTTCACCCATCAGGGCGAGATAATCAAGGCGGTGGATGGAGTCAGCTTCACCTTTACCGAGCAGCAGTTTGTCACGATCATGGGTCCCAGCGGCTCAGGCAAGTCAACTCTGCTCTATGTCCTGGGCGGCATGGACCGGGCGACGAGTGGGGAGCTGATGGTCGATGGAGTCGATGTCGTCCGGCTCTCCGAGTGGCAGGAGCCTCAATTCAGACGGCTAAAGCTGGGCTTTGTGTTTCAATCGTTCCACCTGTTGCCCAATTTGACCGCGCTGGAGAATGTGATGCTGCCTATGCAACTGGCAGGAGGGCCGTACAGGGAGCAGATGCGCGACCGCGCTCGCTCGCTGCTAGTAGAAGTTGGGATCAGCGAGGATATGCATCATAGGAAGCCGAGCAAGCTATCGGGCGGGCAGCAGCAGCGCGTAGCCATCGCGCGCGCTCTGGCCAACGATCCCAAAGTGATCCTGGCCGACGAACCGACCGGCGACCTGGATTCGCGCGCGAGCAAGCGCATTATCGAGTTGCTGAAAAAGCTTGCGGTACAGGGCAAGACGGTGATTGTCGTCACACACGACCGCAGTATTGCCAGAGTTGCCGATGTACGCCTGGAGATGCGAGATGGCAAGATCAGCCCCATGCCCAGGTATATCGGCGCGGCTGAATCCGCCAAACGGATGACTGTTCCCAAGAAACCTCTGGAGGAGCGAGAGGTGACGGTGGTTGCTGAAGGCTTGAGCAAGTACTTCGCGGACAGAGGACGGGTGCTCAAAGCGGTGGACGAGGCGACGTTCAGCTTTACTGAGCAGCAATTTATCACGATCACCGGCCCCAGCGGCGCGGGTAAATCGACACTGCTCTACGTTCTGAGCGGCATGGATAAAGCGACAAAGGGAGAAGTGCTGGTTGATGGCGTTGATGTGAGGCGTCTCAAGGGGCGCAAGCAAACGCGCTTCAGGCGCGAGAAAGTGGGCTTCGTCTTTCAGTCGTTCCACCTGCTACCTTACCTGACCGCGCTAGAGAATGTAATGCTACCTATGCAACTGCTGGGCGGCAAGTCCCAGGCGGAGATGCGTGACCGCGCTCGCTCGCTGTTGTTCCAGGTGGGCATCAACGAGAACCGCATAAACTATAAACCGGAAAGGCTCTCAGGCGGACAGCAGCAGCGTGTCGCCATCGCACGCGCGCTGGCCAATGATCCCAAAGTGATCCTGGCAGACGAACCGACCGGTGACCTCGATTCTCTGAGCAGCAAGCGCATCATCGAGCTGCTCAAGACGCTGGCGGAGGAGCACAACAAAACTGTAATCGTAGTCACACACGACCGAGGCATCGCCAGAGACGCCGACGTGCGCCTGGAACTACTGGATGGCAGGGTCAAAAGCACGACGGGAAGCTACGTGGTTTCGTCGCGACCCGCGACACTGGCGCATAAGAAAAAGAGCAAGAAGAAATAAACTCTATCTGCGTTGGCTTCTACTCTTCAGGTCAATTTGTACGAATGCACAAATTGATCTGAAGCTGCCCATTTTGACGATTTTCACCTACAGATGAAAATCGTCAGCTCGTTTGCTCGGATCAAGTCGGTAACGTTGCCGAAGTGATCTAAAGCCGCATAGCTCCTCTCTTAAGGCCAGCAAAGAGCGTGCGGTACATCCCTTCCTTATCCTTCTCTATCTTCTCTTCTAGTCGGGCCTACAAAGCTGATGCAAGGTCTCTAAAGCCTCCTCACATGGGACATTGTTGAGTGGAGGGCATGAGGAATATGTTCTCTCAGCCTTTCTCCCTTGACAGCGCCCCGGAAACTGGTTACACTGTTCATATGAAAGAACAATCAGTTCAATATGATGAACAGAAAGAGACTCATTCAACCCGTGCGGCCTCGCTCACCCCTGCGCCTATGGTTGAGCGGGCGTTTCGCCTGCTCGATCTCTTGAGCGCAACGGAAGAAGGGCTGACACTTTCGGATCTGGCGCGGGCGTTGACTATGAGCAAAAGTAGCCTGCATGGCCTGCTCAAAACGCTGGAGAGCAGCGGGGTGATCGAGCAGGAGGAGCGGCATTTTGTGCTGGGGCCGCGCATCTATGATCTCGCACAGAGCTATATCCAGCGCACAGGGCTGCGCCGCTACGCGTTACCTGCTATGCATCGCCTGGCTACCAGCACAGGTGAGACAGTCTGCCTGGGCAAGATCGAGCAGAAGAGTGTGCGCATCATTGAATGCGTAGTGGATGAGGGAGAGCAGAGCGGGCTGCATATTGCGGCCCGGAGAGGAATGCGCATTCCCTTGCTCGCGGGAGCCACCGGGGCCTGTGTCGTCGCCTCCTGGCCGGTCGCACAGCGCAAAAACTATATCCATGCACACCCGCTGCCGCGCTTCACCGAACGCTCAATCACAGATCCCCAGCGGTTTCTGGCGCGAGCGGAGGAAGTAGCGCGCATCGGCCTGGCGATTGACCAGGAAGAATACCTGGACGGGGTCAATGCTGTGGCGGCTCCGCTGTATGGCTCAGGGGACCTGGTCGTTGCTTTGCTCTGGGTTGTCGGCTTTGCTTCGCGCCTGCGAAACGAAACCCTGGAACGCGCCTGCGAGCAGTTGCGTGCATCGGCCATAGCTATTTCACAAGCACTTGGCGCGAAAAGCGAACGAGAAATAGTATAGCGAAAGGAGGCTGCGATGCGTGAGATTCTTACTTTGCACGTCAATGGAGAAAGCCGAGAAGTAGCGGTGCTGCCGCATCACACATTGCTAGAAGTCCTACGCGAAGACATGGGGTTGATCGGCACCAAGCACGGCTGCGAGCTGGGCGAGTGCGGCGCCTGCACTGTTCTGGTGGATGGTGTGCCGGTGCTTTCCTGCCTGACGCTGCCAGTTGAGGTGCAGGAAAGCGAGATCACCACCATCGAGGGCATAGAGAGCAATGGCAGGCTGCACCCGCTGCAAGAGACCTTCGCCGAGCTTGGGGCGGCTCAGTGCGGATACTGTACGCCGGGCATCTTGCTTTCAGGCATCGCCCTTTTACGTGACCATCCTCACCCCACGCGCACACAGATGCAGGAAGCCCTGGCCGGAAATCTCTGTCGTTGCACGGGTTACACCAAGATCTACGAAGCGGTGGAAGCCGCGGCTCAACGTATGGAGCAAGGTACGTCCGCGTTTTAGAGAAAGGTTGCGTGAGTATGCACTATAAAGTTATCGGCACGCCTCGCCCAAAGGTAGACGCATATGCCAAAGTGACGGGACGCGCCCTCTACGCCGACGATATGATGCTCCCGCGCATGGCCTATGGGCGCTTGCTGCGCTCGCCCTATCCACACGCGCGTATCCTCGCGATTGATACGCGAGAAGCGCTGGAACTACCCGGCGTGCTTGCGGTGATTACGGGCGAGGACCTGCCGCGCAAGTACGGCATTCTACCCTCCAGCCAGGACGAATACGCGCTGGCTGTCGAGAAGGTGCGCTATGTGGGTGATCCCGTCGCGGCAGTCGCGGCAATCGATCCCGACATCCTGGACGAGGCGCTTAAACGAATCCATGTCGAGTACGAGGTACTGCCGGCGCTGATGAGTATCGATGAAGCTCTGGCGCATCCAGAGGTCAAAATCAATGACGAAGCACGCGTCGGGAACATTCACAAGGCCGTTTCATACGAGTTCGGCGATATTGAAGCAGGCTTTGCCGGGGCCGATTATGTGCGAGAAGACTGGCTCTACTACGAGGGAAACAACCACGCGCCGATGGAAGAACACGCCTGCGTGGCCAATTGGGAACCCAATCCGGCCGATCCCGTGGGAGGCAAGCTCACTCTGTGGTCCTCGACGCAGACGCCGCACTATGTGCATCGCGAAGTGAGCAAGGTACTGAACCTGCCGCGTTCCCACGTGCGCGTGATCGCTCCAAACGTAGGCGGCGGCTTTGGTGGCAAGAGCGATCCATTCTCGCACGAAATCTGCGCTTGCGAACTGGCGCGGCGCACCGGCAGGCCGATCAAGATCACCTGCACGCGTGAAGAGGTCTTTCTGAACCACCGGGGGCGCCACCCGGTCAAAATGTGGATCAAAACCGGCGTGAAACGCGATGGCACGCTGACCGCCATGTATTTCCGTTCGTTCCTGGACGGCGGCGCGTATGGCTCCTACGGCATCGCCACTACCTATTATACCGGTGCCCTGCAAACCGTGACCTATCGCTTGCCCGCGTACAAATTCGAGGGTATGCGCCTGTTTACTAACAAGCCTCCGTGTGGCCCCAAACGCGGGCACGGCACAACGCAACCGCGTTACGCCGTCGAAGTACACCTGGACAAAATCGCCGAAGATCTGGGCCTTGATCCGCTGGATCTGCGCAGACGCAACCTGATCGAGCCGTACACGCGCACGATCAACGGATTGCGCATCACCAGTTGCGCGCTGGGCGAATGCCTCGACGCTGTGGCCCAGAGATCTCACTGGCAGGAGGTTCGCGCCGCGAAGGTAAAGGGAATGTTGACCGGCCATGCCGCCAGCGCAGCGAAAACAGTGGACGGGGCTGCCATCAAACGTGGGCTTGGCCTGGCTGCTTCAGCGTATATTTGTGGCGCGGGCAAGCCGATCTACTGGAATGATCTGCCCCATTCAGCCGTCCAGATCAGGCTGGACCGCGGCGGAGGTGTGACCGTCTATTGTGGCGCGACCGACATTGGCCAGGGATCAACCTCGATCCTTGCCTATATCGTCGCCGAGGAACTGGGAATCGAGCCGGAGCATATTCACCTGGAGACAGCGGATACCACGCTGACCCCCGTGGATCTTGGCTCGTATTCCAGCCGCGTCACTTTCATGGCGGGCAACGCCGCCATTGCTGCCGCGCGCAGGCTGAAAGAGCAGCTCTTCGCGGTCGCTGCGGAGCAATTGCAGGTGCCGGCTGAGCGCCTGCACGCGGAAGGCGGTGCGATCTATGATGAAGATGATCCGGGAGTCGCGCTGCCCTTTGTGCGAGCTATTGAGCTGGCGGAGGCACGCTTCGGGGCGCTGGTCTCGTCAGGATCATACGCGCCACCGGAGGACATTCACGGAGACTATAAGGGCGCAGGCGTCGGGCCTTCGCCTGCGTACTCCTATTCAGCCTGCGTGGCTCAGGTCGCGGTCGATGTGGAGACGGGCGAAGTGGTAGTAGAGAAGCTCTGGATGGCGCACGATGTGGGTCAATCCATCAATCCCTTGCTGGTGGCGGGCCAGGTCGAGGGGGGCGCTTATATGGGTTATGGCGAGGCCGTCATGGAGCAGCAGATCTTCCGCAAGGGACGCCATAAAATCCCCTCGCTGCTGGACTATAAGCTGCCGACGACGCTTGATACGCCCGAAATCGAGACCATCCTGATCGAAATTCCCGACCGCGAAGGTCCCTTTGGAGGCAAAGAGGCGGGGCAGGGGCCGCTCAATCCAACTATCCCGGCCATCGCCAACGCCGTCTATGACGCCATCGGCGTGCGCATCGATGAAGTGCCAATCACGCCCGAAAAGGTCCTGAAGGCCCTTAAATCCGCAACAGCAACGACCACACGCGTCACGCGCCCGCAGGTACCGCCGGTTAAGGCTCCCGATCCCTGGCCAACCCGCCTGATCAAATGGCAACCCACCGCAGAAAAGCCAGACAGAGCACAACGAAACGGCCATCCGCATCCACCTAATAAAAGCGTCCCCAACGCCATAGAGGGCCGATTGATCGGGTCCTCTCCCGATTTATCGGGGACCTCGCGCCCGGCACCAATCCAGAACAACGGCGCAGCGGCACCGGAAGACGCGTTGCCAGTGACAGATAAGGGAGGGCTATCCTGATGCTGCGGCTGCCACCATTTCGCTATCTCGCTCCGCGCACTGTGGAGCAAGCTGCGCGCATGCTGGCCCAGGAGGGAGAGCAGGCCATGCCCGTCGCGGGCGGCACCGACCTGTACCCCAATATGAAACGCCGCCAGTTTACCCCGGCGGTGCTGATTGGTCTGCGTGGCATCCAGGAATTGAAGGGCATCAGCGGCTCACCGGAGCAGGGCATGCGGATCGGCGCCGGCGTAACGCTCTCGACCCTGGCCGACCATCCACTGATTCGGCGGCACTATCCCGCCCTGGCCACGGCTGCCGGGTCCGTCTCTACGCCGCAACTGCGCAATATGGGCACGCTGGGCGGCAATCTCCTGCTGGATACGCGTTGCAACTACTACAACCAGACGGAATTCTGGCGTCACTCGATTGGCTATTGTATGAAAAAGGATGGAGAGGTTTGCCTGGTGGCTCCGGGCAGCCCGCGCTGCTGGGCCATCTCATCGGCTGATACCGCGCCCGTGCTGGTCAGTCTGGACGCGCGAGCGCGCCTGGTGAGCGAGCGCGGCGAACGACTGATACCGGTGCGCGAGCTCTTCCGCGACGATGGCATGAACCCTTACACCAGAGCCAGTGACGAGCTGCTCACCGAGATTCTTCTGCCGCCGGCGGCTGGCTGGCGCGGCGTGTATCTCAAGCTGAGGCGGCGCGGCTCGTTCGACTTCCCCATTCTGGGAGTTGCAGCGGCGCTGCGTTTCGCGGACGATGGTACAGTCGCGGATGCGCGCCTGACCCTGGGCGCAGTGGCCTCGCACCCGGTTGAAGCTACAGAGGCAGCCGCGCAGATGCTTCACCAACGACTCAGCCCCGCACTCATCGATGCCGTAGCGCTTGCCGCCGCTAAACGTGCTAAGCCACTGGATAACGCCGACCTGACCATTAACTATCGCAAGCAGGTCACGCCCGTCTTCGTGAGGCGCGCGCTCAAACAGCTCATGGAGGAAGAAATGGCTTGACACCAGGCTCTTTCCTCTTTTATACTTGTTCTCAAGAAAGAACGCTTTGTTCGTTCTAGAGAACTGAACCGCATTCTTGTAAACGGAACGCGAGAGAGGAGGCGGCATTAGCAAGAGAGATAGGTCTATTCCCTGGCTTCTGTTGTGTACATATTTCCACGGAGGGAATAATCATGGCATCTGAAGCAAAGCCTGTGGAGAGCAGCAGTGGCGCTGCCATCATCGCGCGACTGGATCGCATCCCCACGTGGTCACTCTCGTACCTCTTCATTGGCATCATTGGCGTCGGTTTCCTGTTTACCTTCTTCGATATCTTCGATATCACCGTCTCATTTATCCAGACCTGCACACAGATAGTCCCCGGCTGCAATAGCGCCACCGCAGCCAATTACCTGGGAGCCCCGGTTGAGTGGAACCTGGGAGGCTACGTGGTTGGTGCGTTAATCCTGTCCCCGCTGGCTGACCGTTTCGGCAGGCGAGATATGCTCTTGTTCACGCTCCTGCTGACCGGTATTGGCTCACTTTATACTGCCTTTGTCGGAGATTACAACAGCTTCATCATTGCCCGCACCATTACTGGCATTGGCATTGGCGCAGACCTGGCTATTGTCAACACCTATATCAGCGAAGTCTCTCCTCGCAACAGCCGTGCCCGCTACACCTCCTTGATAGTCATCATGTCCTCGCTGGGCGCGTTCGTAGGCATCTGGCTGGGTCTCTGGTTAACCACACCGGCTGCTAACTTTCCCAGTGGTTTGCCGTTTGCTCTGGCAACCGTCAAGATCGGAGCGGCCGGGCCACAATTCCTGGGCAATGGCTGGCGCATCATGTATGGCATTGGCGCGGCTCTGGCCCTGGTAGGTATCCTGCTGCGCTTCCAGTTGCCAGAGTCCCCACGCTGGCTGATTTCGCGCGAGCGCGTTAACGATGCCGGAGCCATCGTTACAGGCATGGAAGAGCGTGCGCGGAGGAGAACCCCGGATTTGCCCCCTCCCGCCGACGCGATTGAGGTGCCCTCAGGTGAGGGTCGCATGCCATACAATGAGATCTTCAGCAATCGCAGATACCTGGGACGTACATTGCTGCTGGTTGTAATCTGGTTTCTAGGCTACGTGACCGTCTACGGCATCGCTCAGGGACTCACCACCTTGCTGGCCGAGATCATTCCACCACCGGCAGGCTTACCAGCTCCCGCGGCCGCCGCCGCAGTGGCAGGAGAAGCAGGGGTTGTCGCGGCCTTCGGCACCTTTGGCTTTCTGGCCTGCACCATCTTCGCCTTCTTCTTCGGCGAGGTGCTGGAACGCAAGCTGTGGCTACCGATTGCGGCGGTGCTCACCCTCATTGGCGGGTTGATGATCGCTCTGTTTGTGTCCAGCAATTTCGCGCTGGCTGCCATTGGCTCAATTATTACCTTCTTTGGTTTCAATCTCTGGATACCGATGACCTATACCTGGTCAACGGAGAACTACCCCACGCGCGCGCGCGCCACGGGCTTCGCGCTGGTGGATGGCATTGGGCACCTGGGCGGCGGCGTAGGCATTTTGCTGATCGCGGGCAACATTCCTGCTATTATGAGCTCGATGGGTAAGACAACAGGGCCAATTGTGATCTTTGTGATCATTGTGGCTTTCCTGATCGTGGCAGCCATCCTGGCGCAGTTTGGTATAGCCACGCGTAACAGGCGCCTGGACGAAGTCTCTCCGTAGCATTATTCTCGCAACTTGCAAACTGAGTGTTGAGTATTTGGGTCGAAGATGCCCTGTATCTTCTTCTCAAATACTCAATTTATTTGCTCTCTCTTTACAGTGTTTCTCGCAGCAAAGCTATTAGTCCCATCTACTTGTATGTATGCCCAGGCATGTGAATATAATTAGATAGTCTCTTTTTCAGAGGCTCCAGTAAATTTCATGAGTTCAATGCATGTCTGGCGCTATGCTTGAACTCTGGCGCAGAAGGGGGTGCGCCGCTGGAAGATTCATTTGTATCTTCCCTCAGAAGATGCATTTGACGACGTGTTCGCCCACATGGACTTTTTCTGTCCTGCCTGCATCAGGCGAACAAAGAAAGGAAGGAACCCATGCAGGAGTCGTCTTCTGTCGAAAGAAGAAAACTGGCTGTTCATCCCCTGTCTCGATGGTTCTGGGCAGTCCTGCTCGTTTGTGTGATCGCACTCGTATTGGGCATGCTCTATTTGCCTGCTCATGCCAGAGCCGCTGTAGCGACTCCAGGGAAGCCGTCATCGATCAGCGCAACCCCAGGCAATCAGCAAGTAGCGCTCAGTTGGGGAGCCGCTAGCGGAGCGACCGGCTATCTCATCAACGAAACCGATCTGGTTACTGGAACAACGACGCAGCTCTCTACCACCGTTACCACCACTTCTTTTACCGTCACAGGCTTGCTTGTAGGCCACTGGTATCGCTTCAGCGTCGTTCCCGTTGACGATACAGGCCAGGGACCCTCATCGGACCCCATTGAGGTTCGCACTACCGGCTTCTCAGGCAGCTACCAACATTATTATGCACTTGGAGATTCTTATTCGGCTGGGGAAGGCGCCCCGCCCTATACTGGCCCGACGGGTTGCTATCAGTCCACCAACGGTTATCCCTACCTCCTGGGTTCTGGCGTCCCGGCTCCTGTTTTACTGGCCTGCTCAGGGGCTAGAACCACCGACATAGACGGAACCTCCGGTCAGTTGAGCAAGGTACCGAAGAATCCTCAAGGAAACACGCTGATCACCATCACTATCGGGGGCAACGATATGGGCTTCTCGGATGAGGTAGAGAAGTGCATTCTCTCCTTCTCATCCTGTACACATGATGACAGCACGCTTACTCAGCAAATTGAAGCGTTTCAACCGCGTTTGCTCCAGCTCTACCAGGAAATTCGAGCCGTGGCTCCGGGAGCGGACATCATCATCGTTGGCTATCCTTTGCTGTTTGCCGATCCATCCATTGCCGATTGCCACAACCCCATCGTCTATTGGGGGTTAAGCGGAGCCGAGATGCAAATGATTCGCAATCTCGCTACTCTGCTGGACAACACGATTGCGGCAGCGGCCTCTCAGGCTGGTGTCTTCTCTGTAACTCAGCAAGTGGAGCAGGCTTTCGCCGGGCACGAAGCGTGTACTGCGAACGAAAGCCAGGAATGGATTAACGAGATAGCTGGCACCAACGATGCTCTCCACGATTCATTCCATCCGAATAGCGCCGGTTATCACGCCTACGCTACGGCTATCGATAGCGCCCGCAACCTTCTGTACCAGAAAGGTATGGTGCGAAGCTAGTCCTGTTTATCAACAGGCTATTGAGGCTTTGCTGCAAATGACTTTGCAGCAAAGCCTCCTACTTTTCTTTTGGGGACGAACCTGTTTTTTCTATGAGGATCGCTTTTATGCCGCGAAGGCAAACCTGGCGAGAAGGATTCCCGCTTTTGGTCGCCGGGGCGAATTCAACGGCAAATCCGCGTTATGCTCAACCTTTATTGTGCCCCGGCAGGCGCGTACCCTAGCAGTTGCCTGGTTATTTCCAGGTGCCCTAGATGCAGGGCGCAGTGCTCGACGGCGTGCAGGAGAGCATCGCGCACCGTCCTTGTCTCTCCGAGGTACCTCGTATGATAGTGAGCGGGAAGGTTTACTTGCTGATCTAGCCGCTCGTCAGGTAGCGCGTGCATTACCTCGTACATGGCCGCTAGCCAGCGTTCATAACGCGCGACCAGCTCAGCTCCTGTGCCTGTGGCATGAAATTCTGAGAGCCGGTCGCGCTGCACATCACGCCCACCTGCCAGTTGCAGAACCCAGTACTCGGCGGAGCCAATCAGATGCGTGGCCAGCGCAAAGACCGTGTTGCTCTCAGGCAGCTCAAGCGAGCGATTGAGATCAGCATCGGTCATATCATCAAATTGAGCCAGCGCACCAAGCGCGATCCGTTCAAGTACGGAGGCAAACTGCCTTGCTTCTCCTGGCATGTCTTCTTCCTAACTATTCTGGGCTTTGGTATACAAGGCGTACCACGTGTCATCATAATAGGGTGAGAACATGTGGCCGGGCTTGATCGTGCTGGTAAAGTCGTTGTGGCCATCAAGATACCAGTTGCCATTGATCTTGATGAACCAGGGACCACCGCTGGAACCACCCGTCATGTTGCAGGGGATGGAGATCACAGTGCCGCCTGCGTATTGCCAGCGCGTGCCAGTAGCGCCCTCGCAAGACTGCCTGGTCTGGCCGTCGAAAGGATACGCCGCCGGATAGCCATAGGCATAGAAAGGTTGATTGACCGACTGGTTGTAAGCCCAGCCGGCTCCGCCAACCACCGCAGTCAGCTTCTCTCCCTGAAAGTTGGGAGAAACGATGGCCATGCCAAAGTCATGATGCAAATCATTGGGCGAGCGATCTATCCAGTCGGAGGGAACCTCCAAATCGCGCGCAGCCCAGCAGCCATAGGGCGTGTTGCCGTTCTCGTAAAGCGGGCAGAAGAGAACGTTGCGCGTCCAGTCGCCATCCCAGTAGAGGCAGTGGCCAGCGGTGTCAACTACGCTCTGGTTGGAGCTTTCAATGGCGGTGCCGGAGCACACATAGTCCTGCCCGGAAGCATCGCTAAAAAAGATCTTCCCGACGGTCGTGAGAGGATACAACGAGTTCCCGTCGCCAGGTCGTTGCCCGTCTTGCCTGGAGCTTGCGTTTATGCTATCGCTCTGCTGAGAAAGACTCCCAGAGCTGCTGAGCAGATCATCGTTGATGGCGCTCTCCATGTTCGCTACGGTCCAATACTGGAGGGTAGCACTGGCGCTGGTGCTGACCTGGTGCTCGCTGATCGTTACCGAGGGAGCGAACACGACAGGATACAGAAAGCGCCTCACGGCGATCATATACGCCAGGGACACGATGATAAGCAGCGCGAGCAGAACCTTGCCACCCACCGGGTGCTGCATCATTCTATAAAGTCGTCGTGGCATCGTGCCTCTCCCTTTTTAATCTTGAGATGGATGAGGATGGGACGCGCGTGGATGCTTTTTCCCTCGATCGGGCACATCAATGTGTGGCATATTGGTGCCCTTAGCCTTGCGCATTCTCTCCCTGGTCCAATACTTGAGAGCGTCTTCAGGAGGTGTATCTATAGGATGTTTTGTAACAGGTGCCGAAGAATCTGATTCGAACAACCACTTCCACGCTAACAGGGACAGCCCCGCAAGCAAGCCAAGAAGGATCGCGCCAACCAGAGGCAGCGGGATGGATCTGTGTTGTGACATCGTGCCTCTCCCTTTCCGAAAAGGTCAATACCAGGACCATATTTCTTTGCCATAGAGGATTATATCAGTTTTTTTTGATTTTGGTAAGCATGACTCTGCTGTTTTTTAGGGATTGGCTTTCCTGATCGGGCGGTCCTCGGTGAAGGCGCGCACCTGTTCGAAAGCTGAGGCAAAGTAGCCCTCGTATGTGTCCTTTTCAACATAACCTAGATGAGGTGTGCAGACGACATTCTCCATGTGCAGCAAGGGATGATCCAGCGCCGGCTCGCGCTCATAGACGTCAACAGCGGCGTATCCTGGTCGCCCGGCAGCGAGCGCGGCTACCAGCGCACCCGGCTCAACCAGCGCGGCGCGGCTGGTATTCACAAAGAGGGCCGAAGGCTTCATCTGCGCCAGGTGCGCGGCAGTTACGATGCCGCGTGTCTCCTTCACCAGCTTGAGATGCAGACTCAGCACATCCGCCTGCTGAAAAAGCGCATCCTGACTGGCTGCTGGCTCAAAACCATCGATCCGCGCCTGTTCCAGCGAGTGCTCTCGTCCCCAGACTAGCACTCTCATGCCAAAGGCTCGCCCGTAGTTCGCAACGATACTGCCAATCCTTCCATAACCGAAAATACCCAGCGTCTGGCCAGACAATCCAATTCCGATGGTAGTTTGCCAGCGGCCGGCTTTCAGGTATGCCACCTCCTGTGGAATGTGGCGCCTGGAGGCCAGAATCAAGCCCCAGGTCAGTTCGGCCGTGGAGGCGGGATTGCCTCCGCCCTCGCTAAAGGCGACAGTGACGCCGTGACGGGTGCAGGCGTCCAGGTCAAGATGGGGGGCCTGTTTGCCCGTTTGCACAATGAGCTTGAGCGCCGGCAGCCTGGCCAGCAGCGCCTCAGTGATGGGTGTGCGCTCTCGGATAAGGACCAGAGCGTCGGCCTCCTGGAAGCGGCTCACCAGCGTTTCGAGATCTTCGGTGTGATCGTGATAGACCGTCACCTGGTGATCTGCGAGCATACTAAAGCAGGCGAGGTGTCGCACTGCGTCCTGATAATCGTCGGGAATAACTATTCTCATGTCTTTTCCTCTCGCTTCTCGTGATGCTTCCCCTATTCTAACCTATTTTCACCTCTCTCTGTGATCCGTTTCCTGCTTCTGGCACAAATTTTCTCTGTTGTAACACATTGGCCTGCACCGTTGAATTAACAA
>DATGKW010000200.1:0-21808 GCA_035294465.1 Ktedonobacteraceae bacterium
AATACCGTCAGCATACCCAGCAGCGTCCAGGCAAACTGGGCAAGGCGCAGCCAGCGCTGCTCTGACCCGGCAAATAGCCCGACCAGCGCCAGAGCAATCACCACAAGGCACCAGCCCAGTCCGGCCAGCGAAATTGGCAGGGATGTGCCGGGGATATAGGAATATGGGCTTGTGATCACGCGAGCGCAGTTCACGAAGCCGCTCTCTGAGCAAGCCAGCGTAATCCGGCTATTATAATGCACAAGCGTCAAATAGATCGCGTCAACTGCTCCCAGCAGGGCTAATATCAGCAAGGCCACCTGGGACCCGGAACGACGTAACAAGTTCATTATATGTATCCTCCCCACAAGGCTCAAGGCGTGTCTATACAGCATGCCTTACTCTGAAGTAAGATACCGTTTATACCCTCACTATGTCAATATGTTTCAGCACACCGGTAGAGCTTTCTCCGTCATTTGCTCAGTTTGTCATAAACAAAGCCCCTGGCATATGCTACAAAGAGCACATTCGGATCGTGCGCAAATGCTCGCACCGTGTATGATCAACACAGCCAAAAAAGCAGAGAAGGCGGTTCCACAATAGAAAGCAGAGGAAATAGCACAGCATGGCACATCCATTGAAATTAGGCTATAAGGCATCGGCGGAACAATTCGGTCCCAAAGAACTGCTCAGCTTCGCGATTGAAGCAGAGCAGTGTGGGTTTGATAGTGTCTGGATCAGCGATCATTTTCAGCCCTGGCGGCACACCGATGGGCACGCCCCATTTGCCTTTGCCTGGTTAGGCGCGCTGGGTGAACGCACAGAACGCATCTTGCTGGGTACAAGTGTCCTGACGCCAACGTTCCGCTACAATCCGGCGATTGTAGCCCAGGCATTCGGAACGCTGGGCATACTCAACCCTGGACGGATGATTCTGGGCGTCGGCTCCGGCGAGTCGCTGAACGAGATCGCGGTGACAGGGGGAGAATGGCCGGCGGCGAAAGAGCGCCTGGCCCGCCTGCGCGAAGCAACCGAATTGATCCATCGCCTGTGGACAGAAGATCTTGTCACTTTCGAGGGCCAATACTACCGGACGCTTAACGCGACCATCTACGATAAGCCCGCTCAGCCCATTCCCATCTACATCAGCGCGGGCGGTCCTGTCGCGGCCAAATTCGCTGGCCGGGCAGGAGACGGCTTTATCTGCACCTCCGGCAAAGGTGACACGCTCTATCGAGAACAACTACTGCCAGCAGTAGCTGAAGGAGCCAGAACAGCCGGGCGCGATCCCGAAAGTATCGAGAAAATGATCGAAGTTAAGGTTTCGTTCGACATGGATCGCGAGCGCGCCATGCAGGACACACGCATCTGGGCAGCCCTGGCTCTACCGGCAGAGGACAAGGCCAATATTCATGATCCACGCGAGATGGAGGCAAAGGCCGCAACGGTCGCCGACCAGGCTCACAAACGCTGGCTCGTTTCCAGCGATCCAGAGGAACATATCGAACAGATACGCCCCTATATCGAGCTAGGCTTCACTCACCTGGTCTTCCACGCCCCCGGCGATAATCAGTCGCGTTTCTTACAACTCTACGCGAAGGAAATTTTGCCCAGACTGAGAAAACGCTGGGGCTAACCAATCTCTTCCTCCGGCAATTAGCAAAATAGGACAGAGACGTGAGATTGCCTCCGTCTCTGCCTTTTCACAGCAAAGTTACGCCATTGCTCTAGCAAGAATTACCTATCAGTCCATCGAAAAATGGTGAACAAAATAGCTGATTCGTTCCCAAGATTATGGTAAACTGGGCCAGAAAATAGGAGGGTTGGGCATACTGTATCTATGTAGGTGATTTTAGCGAGGTGTTTATTCAAATAGAGGCACTTACCAGGATACATTAAAGAGAGACAAAACGCCGGGGAATTACTCCCAGGAGGAATGAAAAAAGCAATGAAGCAGTGCGAATTTTGTGGAACCGGCATGCCTGACGAGGCGAGCTTCTGTAGCAAATGCGGGCGAGCTTCCTCGCCAGTTTCACAACCGGCAGGCGATGCTGTTGATCTCCCGACCGTTTCCCTGGAAAGCCCTCTCGCTGACGAGCAGCCAACTGTGCTCAGCGTTGCGGAGAAGCACACCGTCCTTGATGCGGGCCGCACGCCAAGCGGGCTGCACCCTGTCGTACTGGTTCCTCTGGAGAAAGAGAACGACGGAGATAGAGAGAAAAGCGGAGCGCTGCATCCTATCGTGCTGGTTCCCCTGGAGGAAGAGAACAAAGGGGAAAATGAAGATGAGGAGGAGAAACGCAGACGCGCAGCTCTCATCGGCCTGGGCCTGCCTCTGGCCGGCGAGGTGATAAGCCAGTCGCCCTCCGATCAGGTCCCGGTTCTTCAGAGTGCCCCCCAGGTGGAACACGTACCGGTTCTTCAGAGCACCCCCCAGGTGGAACATGTACCGGTGATCCCACATGCACCTGGCCCCGTTTCACCAACGCTACCGGGCGGGCCTGGCACATGGCAGGCCCCTTCTCAGCCTGACCCGATGCCACCACAGAACCCGCCGTATACCCCACCATATACACCTCCAGGACCCACGGGAAACGGTCCTGGAGGGTCTACCGGCACAGGCACAACAGGAGGCTCGTCGAGCTGCCTGATTAATGGCTTGATCGTTCTGGCTACGCTTCTCATTCTCGCCTCTATTTTCGTCGGTCTGGGTCTGACGGCCTTCGCTCCAAACCTCTCGCTCAGCGGCAGCTCAAACGTAGCCTCCGGCAGTACTATGACCCTGCACGGCAGCAATTTCTTGCCCAATAGCAGCGTGACACTGACCCTGGACGCAGGCATACCTCTCTACGCCTTCCAGCCTTCGATACGCGAGCAGATGGCTTATGGGCGCGCGCAACTCGCCGTCGGAACTGGCCTCATCACGCGGACATCCGCGTTACCCACCCCAACAAATGTTGTCTCCGTCCACGGTGACGGCACATTCAATGTCACTTTCCAGGTAAATCCTTCCTGGTCGCCCGGCCAGCACACCATTCACGCCACAGAGGCGGTGAGCCATCGCAGCGCCTCACTCAATTTCACCATTACGCAACCGGGAGCGGTCGCTACTCCAACACCTGAGCCAACTGCTACGCCCACGCCAACACCAACCAGCACGCCCACGCCTACCCCCACAACCCCTGTCACTCCCGCGCCAATTTTAAGCTGTGCCAACCCGGGTAGTCTCGCGTTAGGACCAGTGAGTGAGCTCAGCTCGCAGACTGCAAGCGGCACGATAACGCTCTGCACCAGCGGCTCAGGCACTCTTACCTGGTTTGCCAGTTGGAATCAGAACCAGGCCCCCTGGCTGCAACTCAACAGGACTGGCGGCTCGGTGCTGGCCCCGGCTCAGGATCAGGTAACAGTGACGGTCTCCGCGGCGAGCCTGAAGGCAGGCACATATAAAACGACGATCACGTTCATTGGCACACAAAGCAACACCACCCAGGCAGTCAACGTGACGTTCACTGTAAGAGCTGCCTGCGCCAGGATAAGCTCGACAAATCTGTCGTTCACAGGCGTAGAGGGCAGCAACAATCCGCCACCACAAACGGTTTCTCTCGTGAACTGCGGGCTGACTAGCGACTGGTCCGCGACAATTGGCAGTAACAACGACCACTGGCTGGCCATCAGTCCGAGCAGAGGCACACTCAAGCCTGGCACGACCGCCACGATCACAGTGGCAGTTTCGATAGCGAACCTGTCAGCAGGCAACTACCCAAACACCATTGACATCAAAATTGGCTCACAAAGCACTGTGATAGAAGTTACCCTGACGGTCAATCCACCACCGACGATCTCAGCCGCTCCCAATCCGCTGAATCCCAACTGTGCAGGCGATCCAAGCGGAAACGGAAATACCGATTGTGTGGCCACCTTAACGAATAATTCGGCGAACGTCGGTCTGAGCTGGGCAGCGGCGGCCAGCGTCAGCGGAGTGACGGTACAGGCCAATAGCAACAGCATTCCGGCGGGGAGCAACGAGACGGTGACAATTGTCATTCCGGCCAGCGCTCCCTGCACCAATATCACTATCACCTTTACCGGGCCGGCAAATTCGGCATCTGTTACCTGGGATTGCACGCCAATCGAGTAAACTCTCAAAATGGTTAGATACCAGGTAAGAGGAAAAAGCGATTGCCAGTGAGCAATTGCAAGCGGAGATTTCATGAGTACGGAAAATGACTCGCTCATTGGCAAGCAGCTTGGAGCCTATCGGGTCCAGGCAAAGCTAGGTGAAGGCGGCATGGCGGTCGTCTATAGAGCTTATCACCCCCGCCTGCGCCGCGAAGTGGCCGTCAAGGTTATTCTTTCTGAGATTGCGGACCGCGAGGGCTTTCAAGCACGCTTTGAACGCGAGGCCCAGGTCATCGCCAGCCTGGAACATCCAAATATTGTGAGCATCTATGACTTCGCCACAGAAGGGCACCTCACCTACCTGGTGATGCAGTATGTTGGCGGCGGCACACTGCGCGATCAGATGCGCGGCGCGCGCTTCCTGGACCCCCAGCGTGCCACGCAGTACGCGATTCAGATGGCGCGCGCGCTGCACCACGCGCACCAGCGCGGCGTTGTTCACCGCGACGTGAAGCCACAGAATATGCTTATCTCCAGCTTCGATCCCAATCATCTCTTGCTCTCTGACTTCGGCATCGCCAAGCTTTATCACACCAGCGAAGAACTTTCATTCCCGGCCATGCCCACGCGCACCCACGAAGATCTCGCGCTCACAGGCATCAGCCAGGTCATCGGCACCGCAGACTATATGTCGCCCGAACAGGCTCTAGGCAATCCGGTAGACGCGCGCAGCGACGTCTACGCACTGGGCGTGGTGCTCTACCAAATGCTTACTGGCGATGTCCCCTTTCACTCGACTACACTGAGTGGTTTGCTCTACCAGCACGCCTATGTTCCGCCACCTCCCGTGCGCGAGAAGAACCCGCTCGTGCCGGAAGTCCTGGCGTGGATCACCGCCAGAGCGATGGCTAAGACGCCCGAAGATCGTTTTCAGACCGCTGAAGCAATGGCCCAGGCTCTAGCACGAATGAACATCGACGCTACGAACCCACTGCCCCCTCTGGCACAGGAAATATTGAACACTCTGCCCCAGCCGAGATCCATCAGCGAGATCTCCACGCGCTTTGTATCAGGCTCACGGCAAAGTCTTTCCAATCCACCCGGCTGGAATGAGGAGTACGCGAGATATTCGGACATGCAGACGCGACCAGATGCCCCGCGCGTCACGCAGCCACCGGACACCTCACTGCCAACCACCGGACCGGGCATCACTGGCACATCGCGCTCCAACGCAAAAAAGCGCCCGTTCCCGCTAAGTTACGTCCTTGTCACTCTGGCGCTTATCTTCTGCCTGGTGGTGATTGGTATGCGCGCGCTGCCCGGCCTCGTCGGAAACGCTCCTCATTCAACCGGCGGAGGAGCAAACAATGGAACAGCCCAGGCATTTAGCGAGACTTTCCAGGACAACAGCCGGGACTGGCAGACGGGCAATCTGAACAATGGTGTTACAGCGAGCACGCCGGGCGGAGGAGCCTATGCCGTCACTGTGCCAGCAAACAGAACAGCCTTGCCCTACCCACAGGCTGTGGGCACGCTACCGGCAAGCTTCACCCTGACAGCCGAGATCCAGCAGATCTCAGGGTCGGCAGACGCAGAATACGGGATCGCTTTCCATTTTAGCGAGGACAGTAGCGGGAATAACATCCACTGCTACGCGCTGGTCGTCAATAGCAGCGGCGCTTATCAAATCCTCGAATGCAAAGACCAACAGTTTGTGTATATCTCGCAAGGCAGCTACCAACCGAACGGGAAGCAGCACACGCTGAGAGTGAAAGCGCAGAGCAGCAGCTACTCTTTCTTCATCGATGGACGTGAAAAGCAAATCGCCATCGGCAATCATCCTGCTACCTCTACCTGGAACGATAGCACCTTCCGCGGCGGTCAACTCACGCTGCTCTTTAGCGGGGGCGCGACCGGTGCAGAATTTGAAGCGACCAGAGTGCAGTTAAGCATCCCGTAGAAAACCTTGCAAGAAGCTGCGAACGTGAGTACGATTGAGATATCACTGTATTTCATCACGATACCGAAATGCGCAGTGCATCTAGTACGAATATACAGTAAGCAAGGAAGGAACAAAGCCAATACCTCCAGGCCCAGAATTCATGCTTGAGTCGCATCCCTGCATGGAATGGAGCAGTTCCCTGCGTGCGTCGCGATTCCTGGTGGCATGCGCAGAGAACGTCGCTCCATCTCTGATGTTGCATCATTCATGAGAGCGCTGGCATTACCTGCTGGCTGAATACCTGCAACGTTTCAAGGTCCCCCGGTATGATCCCGATGATAAAGTACTGGATGCCTGCTTGGACCAGGGCACTGTAGTAGGCAATGATCTCATCTACCGATCCCGTAACCATACCGGTACGGAAAAATTCACGCATCTCTGGAGGCATGGTCTCTTGCTTGGCAGCAATGATGTCCGGAGTCTCTCCCAGTATAACCGGAAGTGCTGTATGCGTACGTAGCACCGCATCTACGGGACGCCCAACCGCTTCACAATGTGTACGGAGAACACTGCATTTACGCTTTACATCTTCCATGCTGGTAGCGCTACCGGTATACATATGTGGCCCGAAATTAGAGGCATCGGCATACTGCGCTACCTGGCGTAACGTGGTCCGTTCGCCACCACCACCAATGAGCAAAGGAACGTACGGCTGCTGGACAGGTCCAAACGGAATCTGGGCCTGTCTGGTTTGCACGTACTTACCAGTGTAAGTGAGCGGCGGTGCGTCCCAGATTCCTTTCAGCACTTCGATTGTTTCCGCCAGCGCTGCCTGGCGCTCTGGTGTCTTGAGAAATGGTATCCCTAACTGCTCAAACTCAAACGGGATATCTCCGATTCCTAATCCAAGCACAAGACGGCCTCCACTCCAGCGATCCACATCCGCCGCCTCACGGGCAAGCAAGAGCGGATGACGGAAGAAAACGCAAGCCACGAACGAGCCTAACCGGAGATTGCGTGTCGTCACTGCCAAAGCAGCTAGAAGAGTCCAGCAATCAGGCGCAATCGTTGGGTGATCAGGAACCCAGATGGAGTCATAGCCCAGTTCCTCCGCTGCCTGTGCGTTGTCATAAAACTCCTTCCAGTCAGCGCCGCTACCTAAGAAGCTCACGCCTACACGTACCTTCTGGAGTCCCTCAGCCACCCAGGGATGGATAACTTGCGTGTCCTTTTCTGTCCCTTGCATTTGTTGTGCATCCTTTCACTTACGGTTGTCAAAAACGGCTTCACAAGCAAAGAAAGGCCGGAGCTTGTGACGGTGCTTCTCACCTGCCAACCAACTGCAGATAGAATGCTGCTCCCGCCATATGCCCCGGCCTCGTGCGATGCATCTGGTTGCGCCATATCAAACGGATCAGCGCAAGAAATAAATCTCATGTGCTGATTATGTATATGTACATTTCAATGTATCTTTCTATCATCTTAACAGGTAAATCAGTATAGGTCAAGTATCTTTGCCAGCACAAGACTTTTTGTCAATTTTCTTTGCATATACCTGATTCATAAAGTCCCGGTCTTTTTTGGCCCCTGGCGAAGAATATAGGTTATAATAAATACAAAGGACGGCAGAGACCAGGTCAGGCAGGAATACGATGCTCACATTGCAAGAACAGTTGCAGAATGCAGCCAGACTGGTGCGGAAAGCGCAGAGAATCGTTGTCTTGACGGGCGCAGGGATCAGCACGGAATCGGGCATCCCCGATTTCAGAAGCCCCGGCTCGATCTGGTTGAGGAATCCTCCAGTGAGCTACCCCGACTTCCTCAACAAGCCGGAAGCGCGGCGGCAATACTGGGAGACGCGGCGCAGCCTCTCAGCGCAGGTCAAAGCTGCGCGTCCCAACGCAGCCCACCGCGCCCTGGTCGAATTAGAACACCACAATCTGCTGTTGGGAATCATTACTCAGAATTTCGATGGTCTGCATCACGACGCCGGCCACGACTCGGCGCGCGTCGTTGAGCTACACGGGAACTCGCGAGAAGCAGTCTGCGTACTCTGTGGAACACGCTCACCTATGGAGGAGCTTCAACGGCGCGTTGACGCGGGCGAGACAGACCCACGCTGCACAATATGTAGTGGCTATATGAAAAGTGCAACCGTTCTCTTTGGCCAGCATATTCCCGCAGATGTGCTAGTACGAGCAAAAGAACTGGCAGAAACGTGCGATCTGTTCATGGTCGTGGGTTCATCGCTTCAGGTCTTGCCCGCTGCCAACCTGCCCCGTCTGGCGCTGAAAAATGGCGTGCCGCTGATTATTGTTAATCTGGCACCCACTCCTCTAGATGACTACGCTGATGTCGTGATTCGGGAAAAAGCCGGGCTGGTTCTCCCCAGGCTGGTCGAGATGCTCTAGACCGAATACGCAGGCCGTCAGAGGCGGAATTTTTTCTCGCCAGCTATAACTCTTAGAAAAAGCGCCGATCTTCCCAGAAGAGGATATGGAGCAGCGCAAAAAGGAGTATCCGGCCTCTTTGTCTGGGGAAGATGTTTCATTACACGGAGAAAAAAATGCCAGCATCTCATCCCATCAGCCCTTTGCGGCTAACCTACGGCACGGATCGCTTCCAGTTTGGTGAGCTTTATCTGCCTGGCGAGGCGGGGCCGTATCCGGTAGTGATTCTGATTCACGGGGGCTACTGGCGGGCGCATTATGGGCTGAAATTGATGAGCAGGCTGGGAGAAGATCTAGCCGCACGTGGCTTCGCCGTCTGGAATATCGAATACCGGCGTGTGGGCAATGCCGGAGGCGGCTGGCCCGGCACGTTTCTGGATGTTGCGCGAGCTACTGATTACTTGCGTGAGATTGCCGGAAGTTACGAGTTGGATATGAGCAGAATTGTGCCGGTAGGGCACTCTGCGGGAGGACATCTGGCGCTCTGGCTGGCCGCACGCGCGCGAATCCCAGCGGGAAGCCCCATCAGTCCACGAGAGCCACTGCTGCCTCTGGCAGGAGCGATCAGCCTGGCGGGCGTGCTCGATCTGCACCTGGCTTATCAATTGCACCTGAGCAACGATGCTGTGGTGGAACTGCTGAGCGCGGCACCTGACAAGGCTCCAGAGCGTTACGCGGCTACCTCGCCTGCTGCCCTGCTTCCCCTGGATGTTCCGCAGGTGCTCATTCACGGCACCGCAGACGAACACGTGCCGATCCAGGTAAGCCGGAGCTACGCTGCGGCAGCCCGCGCGGCAGGAGATGTGATTGACCATGTTGAGCCGGCGGGCGTCGATCACTTTGACCTGATCTCGCCCGCGACAGAGGTCTGGACACTGACGGTTCGGAAATTAAAAGCCCTTTTACACATGACTTGATATTTATGACGTACTCACCGGCTCATCATATAAGCCCGTCTGCGAAACATAGACATCATACGTCCCATTCGCAGGTGAGAAGACAGCAGTACCGTATTCGGCATCGATAAAAGGCGAGATCCAGCCATGCCAGGCTTTCATATTCTGGAAGAAACCATCATCTCCACCATTGAGTACAACCACCGTGTGTTTCGCATTCGCTTCGAGATTAGGGTCATCATAGCGCCCCTCCAGCCGCGTTAGCTTATAGCCGGAATGCATGCCAATCACGTTCAGCCAGGTAGCGATTTTGATTGTATCATCCTGCAGCATCCATTCATTGCCCAGTACCAGGTAGCTCTGCTGCGAAATGGTATGGCCATTCTGATCATACAGGGTCAGATCAACGCTCATTTCGGGCAATCCATTAGAGCTATTCTGTATGGGCAAAGCTGTTACCTGCGCTACCTTGATACCGTTGGTCAGACCGAGATACGCCTGGATTAGAAATGTCATCCAGAGAAGCGAGGTTGCTATGGCCACAAGCAGAATGCCGCCCAAGCCATGCTTCCAGCGCAGGTGGCGGCGACGCGGCAATTTTCCATGCCGGTAATACACTTCCTTCTCTTCCTCAGTCAGGCGACCGTAGTGCTTCTCACCGCGAATCAGGCTGTGCGCAGCGTAGACAAACAGAGCAAACCCGCAGAGGGCGATGAGTAGCAGGATAAATTGTGGAAAACCAAATTGAAATGGAAAATTCATGGTTTCTCCTTGCTGCGCAAATTTGTCTCTATGTATGCCTCATTACTTACGTGCCATAAATTGAGCTTCTTTATCATACACGAACGACGACGCCGCATCGTTTTGCGGACAATCACATAGGAGATTATAACCGAAAATTCGGAGAAATTCATGCTAACAATCTCTCACTAATTTGCAATGAATATGATTAACTCTTTCATTTTCTATCGTTGTTTGGTACAATAGGTTGCAATATATAGATGTAGAGAGATGCAAGCAACAATCCAGACGTATCACAGACGAATGATAGACCTACCCCGGAGAACTGGATTTAAGAAAGGAGGCCATACGAACGCTATCAGTATTGTTCCGCACGAAAAACCGAATCTCTTCCTCTCCGAAGGAAATCAGTACATCCCCCGATACGTTGTCAGCACTTTTATTTAGCAGGAGGCCCAACATGCAACCACAGTGGAAACTCGGCACGAAGTCCCTCAGTTCGTTTCTCTGCCTGGCAGCTCTGCTCTTCCTCGCTGCCTGTAGCGGCAATGGATCGAGCGGGCAAACGGGAAAGCCGGCTAAAGCTCCAGCCAATCAGCAAGTCCTCGTCGATCCACTGGTGACTACAGATATCTCGACGTTTGATCCTGGCCAGGCTACCGACCTGGACTCTATTGCCAGCATCGATATGGTTTTTACCGGTCTGGTGCAAGAAAATGACCAGCTCCAGGTGCAAAACCAACTGGCACAGTCCTATGTGGAGTCCCCGGACGGTTTGACTTATACTTTCCATCTTAAGCCCAATCTGAAGTTCAGCGATGGTACACCTCTGACTTCTGCGGACGTGGCCTATAGCATCGACCGTGCGCTCTCTCCGCAGATTTCCTCTCTCAACGGCATTTCTCTCACTTACCTGGGCTTGATTCAAGGCGCTGCCGACCGCGTCAACGGTAAGATCCCGACAATCATTGGCACAGGTATCCAGACCCCTGGCCCATCAACCGTGGTAATCCACGTCGTTAAGAAGACCGCCTATTTCCTCCAGGCACTCACCTATCCAACCGCGTATGTGGTTGAGAAATCGGTGATCTCCAAATGGGGCTTAAGATGGACGGATCACCTCGCTGATCACGGCGGCCAGGGCGGAGATGGCCCGTTCAAGGTGCAAAGCTACAGCCATACTACAGGCATCGTCTTCGTGCCCAACCCTACTTACTATGGCCCGCACCCCCAGTTGCAAAAGGTCGAGTTTACTTTCGTCAAGAACGACCAGACCAACTACTTGCAGTATCAGACCGGGCAGGCCGATGTGACTGGCGTCCCAAGCGCAGACTATGCGCAGGCCAGCACGCTCACCAACCAGTTCCACAAGGTGCCCCAGCTGTGGATCGACTATTATGGCCTGAATTACCTGGTCAAGCCGTTCGATAACATTCACATCCGGCAGGCGCTCGACCTGGCGATCAACAAAGATGCTCTCGTTCAGGCCATCTTTCATGGAGTCGACACGCCCACCAACCACATTGTGCCTAAAGGTATGCCGGGCTACGACCCGAACCTGACAGGACCAGATGGAGTCACGAGCACGAAAGGCGATCCGACAAAGGCCAGAGCGCTCTTCCAGGAAGGCTTGCAGGAAGAACATCTGACGCTGGCCACTTTCCCAACCATCAAATTTACCTACAGCAATGCCTCGTCAGAGAACGCAGACGAGGTTACAACGGTTATCCAGATGTGGCGGGAAACGCTGGGCATTACGAGCATTCAGCCCGATCCCGTTGAATCCCTTAAACTGTTCTCGGAGATCTCCGGCACGACCAATAACACCAGCCTGCAAATGTGGAAAATCGATTGGATCGCCGATTATCCTGACCCGCAAGACTGGATTACGTTGCAGTTCGCGCCCGGCGAATCTGATAACAACATGAACTACGGCCAGAACCATTCTACCGATGCTGCCCAGCAGCAAGCATTACAGCAGCAGATGATTCAGGCCGATAGCATAAGCGATGAGACTCAGCGCATGCAGGCATATAACCGAATCGAGCAGCAGCTGGTCAACGATGTGGCCTGGCTACCTATCGATCAGGTAAACGCGGCCTATCTGATCAAGCCTTATGTCATCGGGTTCGTCAATAACTCCCAGGATTTGACGCCTCCTGATGACTGGGGCAGCATTTACATCGCCAAGCATTAGAGCATGCGAGCAAAAAAATCTGCCTGGTTATGCGGAAAAGATGTCCACAACCAGGCAGATTTTCTCTTGTGAACTTATTGTATCAATTTAGCCGCGAGCTCGCGGGCTGATGGTTCAACCAGGATCGAGCCATCGGGAAAAACGATGGTGGGCACAGAACGCCGGCCACCATTGACCTTCATAACGTAGGCAGCGGCATCAGGGTCCTGCTCAATATTGATATAATCATAGGCCACGCCATGCTGATCGAACCAGCGTCTGGCCATGCGGCAATCGCCACACCAGGTGGTGGCGTACATCTTGATTTTCTGTCCGGCCATTGTATCCTGCACAGGTAGAAGCTCCTCCAGATCTTACTTCAGCAGATATACCTATCTTCCTGCATATGAGAACCCGGTCCTACCCAGAAATATTCCCGACGGGCCTGTTCAGACGTTCCAGCAGAAGATCGAGGAATTTTTTTCCACCAGTCGCTACCAATCCAGGGTTACGCGCCAGAATGCCCATCAGCAGACCGGCGCTATAATCGCCTCGCAACGCCTGGGCCACCTGAGCTGGTGTAAGGCGCTTCATAAGGTCGAGCGCATTATCCCATTGTTCATCAGTGTAGCCAGCGATACGCTTGTTGATTGTACAGGAGATATCCATATCCCGGCCAAAGCGCGCGCGCCACTGTCTATCAAAACGGGCCAGGAATTTCTCCGAAGGATCACCGGCCTTGACAGCTTCAGCAGCCACCCGACCGGCCATCTGGCCTGAATAAACCGCGAAACGGATGCCTTCGCCAACCAACGTCGAGCCATGACCACCAGAATCACCGGCCAGCAGCAGGCCATCACGTGAGAAGCGCTCTACAGGACCTTCGGAGGGAAAAAGGCCGGTGTGATATTCGACCGGGCTGGCATGCTCGAATTTTCCGATGAACTGGGGCAACTCATACATAATGCGATCCAGGTAAACGCGGGCATCGTCGTCACAGTCGGGGTGCAGCACTCCGACCCCAAGCCGCACCCGCCCGTTACCACGCGGAAAAGCCCAGGCATAGCCACGCGGAGCAAAGCGGCTGCCCATAACCAGGTAAAGTTCGTCCTGAGGATAATTGGGAGCATACAGATCATATTCCGCGCCGAAGCCGTAGCGGCGGAAAGCCTGGCCCATCTCAGTACGCACCCCAACGTGACGCGCAACGCCGCTGGCATCAATGGTCACGGGCGCGGTGATAGTAATATGCTCACCAAGATGTGTTTTCGCCGTGACGCCCTGCACATACCCGTCCTCAACCAGCGTTTGCTCGACAACATGGCGCACGCGAATGCTGGCTCCGGCGCTGGCAGCTCGTGCTGCCAGGTGTTGATAAACGCCGCGTACATCGATCACGCAGGCAACAGGCGGATCGTAATAGAGAGGCACTTCGCGTCGGGGAGAAACAAAATAGACCTTCTGGATCGGATGATAGAGATACTCTGGAATACCCAGCGCACGCATATCGCTGATCCAGCTCCCGCCGCTAGTATGTACAGGATAACCAATCTCGCTCTGGCGCTCCAGGAGCAGCGTCTGCGCGCCCAGCTTCGCGGCGGTCTCTGCTGCTGCCAGCCCGGCAGGCCCACCGCCTACAATCAAAACATCACAAGTCTCTGGCATATCTGCCTTTCTTCGTCTCTAGCGAGAAAAGGCAACCTCTCAAAAGATTGCCCCGTTCAGGTGTTTTCTCTTCGGCATAGTATAGCATGAACGCTTAACTGCGGGAAACAGCGACCCTCTAGCGAAACGCTTTGCTCGTCTTGCCCGTGTCCGCAAAGGAGAGCATTTGCTATTTCTTGAAAAGAATCAGGACACAATGACGATTCACGAGATGAAATTACTCTCCTACGAACAAAAAAGGGAGGACCCGCAGGATGGAAACGCTTTCCCTGGCTTTTGTTGGATTCGCTGGGCTTTTCCTGCTTGTTATAGCAGGCTTTGCTTTTAGTATGTGGCTCTACATTCGTAGAGCATTCGCAACGGGTCGTTTCAGGCGCATACGACGGGTGCGCGCTCACCCCGATGGACCCGTGATTGAAGAGGTTATCGAGGAAGAAGTACCTGTTGAAGACCAGAGCTAAAATGAGCTTGACTTTCTGCACAGAAGATTAAGCTCATTTTATTATTATTATTTATGCAGAGAAATAATTAACGCTTTCTGCGTAACAAGATCAACGAAAAACGGCCAGAGGAGGATCCCTTTCACGATGAGATAGGGTATAATAGCAGGGTAAAGGCATGCGAACACTACAGGATTGATCCCAAAAGCAAGGGGGGCAATCAATCATATGGATGCTCAACACATACGCGATTCAGATAGGGAGGAAGGAAATCCTCTTCTACCGTCTCCTACTGGCGGAGAGAAAGAGCATCAAACCGGTTTTAGTGCCAGGAGAAGAGAACGAAGACAAAGACCATTTGACTACAGTACCAGAATACACACAGGAGAATATTCTTCTAGCACAGAAGGCGAAACGACGCGTCATATGCGCGGCAAGATCGTTCTGGCACGGTGGCTACGCGCACAATTTCCCAGATCCATCGTCTCATTGGAAGAGCGTTTGCCCGGCCCCAACCGCATTGCCGATGTGTTTATACGGCATCCTGATGGCAAGCGTCAGGCAGTGGAATTTCAATGTGCCCCCCTCGAATTGGAAGAGTGGCAAATGCGTCACGCCGCCTACCGGGCCGGAGAGATCATCGATACCTGGATCGTCGGCAGCAATCGCCTGGAGAAGCAGGAGGCTTTTATCGAAGCAATTCTCTCGTTTTCACGAGAGATCGTCTTTCTCGACCCTCTGCTTTCGCCAGCACGTGCCTGGTTGCGCTGGCCCGTCACTCAAGAGACAGTGCGCAGATGGCAGAGTGGAGTGCAGCATTCGCCAGAGCTGGTTGGCTGGGTTGGTCGTCTGGGTCTTGGTGTCACAATCATAGGGGAGCTCGACCTGCTGAGTCTCACCCCGCATGGCACATTCAGCCATCCTCGGCGAATAGCTCTGGCAAGGAGCCAGCAGCTCTTGTGCAAGATGGAGCGCATGCACACACCAGATGCTGCTATCTTTGAGGCATATCTGGCCACACAGGTAGACGAGGCAACAATCTCCACCGTTCTGTTACCCCTCCTACGCGCTTACTTGCGTGATCCTGAGTTGCTGCGCCGCTACAACTATGGGCGCGGCCAGTGGGACCAGCCTATCTCACCTGCCGACCGGCAGCGAATCGAGCGCGCACGAGTCTGGCTGTGCAACCTCGCCCGCCGGGGCTTCCCGCCCGAACGCTTGCGTGAGCTTATATCACTGATACCCCCCGTTGGCCCATACGCTGCCTTATCTAGCTATTTTGAGATGCTGCTCTCTCTTGGCTGATACCTCTCTTTGAAACGCTGGGTGGAAGTCAGGCGTACTCTTATACAGGCATGTTTATGAAAGCAACATGTATATTGAAAAGAGAAGTAGAAATGACAGAGTGCGGCTGCTACTTGCTTGCCAGCCGCAGCTACAGATTGGAAGGAAGGTTATCAGATTGAGAAGTTTTACCAGGGGCATTCTGATCGGGATTGGCATCGGCTTCCTCTTCGCACCAATGAAAGGCGAGGAACTGCGTCGTATCCTGGCCGAACGAGCCAGGGAGTTTCACGACTCCCTGCCCGAAAGCTCCCGCGCACGGCTAGATGAGTATACGCACAAGATTTCTGGCCAGGTCGCCTATGCTAGAGAAAACTGGCGCGATTATGCCCGGCAGGCGGCATCTAAAATGAAAGAGACGGGGGCGATACTCGGCGCTAAAGCGAGGCAAGCCGGGCAAGATCTAACCGTCAAGATGCAGAGCAGCCAGGAGCTGGCCGAAAATGTAGTGGAGAAGGCCAGGCAGACCAGTCAGGAGCTGGCTTATAAGGCAAAGCAAACCGTGGGGCTGAGAAATTATGGCGAGGCCAGTACAAGAGTCATTCCTGAGAGAAACCTGAACTATTAAGCAATGGCATAGTATCTAGTACAGGAAGTTGCGAGGCCTCGCAATCTTTGGGAGTGCCCTACAAACTGGCAATAGCCGTTTTCTGTGGGTCAACACTTCCGACATAAGCGCACTCGCTGTAAAGGAAACAGCGCGCGCACTCAGGCCGCCGGGCATGGCAGATCTGCCGACCGTGGCGAATAAGATTGACATGCAGCGGATAGACCCATTCAGGCGGAGTCACTCTGGCGAAAAGCGTGTGAGCCTGATCAGCACTCACCTCAGGTCCGATCAATCCCAAACGCCAAGCGGTTCGACGGACATGTGTATCGATTGGCATAGCAGGCCGACCTAAATTGAACATCAGGACGCAAGCGGCTGTCTTGGGTCCCACACCCGGAAGTTGCCGTAGATAGAGCCAGGCATCTTCGGTAGCACGCTGCGCCAACTCGTCAGAAAGAAAGTCGGCGAGCGGCTTCGTTCCACCTTGCTCACGCTGCTGCCCGGTCAGCGCGTGCAAAACATCTTGAATGCGCATTGCTTTGATATTGGCCAGCCCGCCAGACTTGATCACTTCGGCAATCTGGTAGGTGGGCGCGTCCCGCACCGCTTCCCAGCTGGGAAAGGCAGCGATTAACCGCTGATACGCTCGCTCCGAATTAATGTCAGAAGTGTGTTGCGAGAGAATCGTGCCGATCAGTCCCCCGAGGGGATCATAATCCGGCTCGTTTTGCGGAGTACCATAAGCTGCCGTGAGCGCTTCATACACATGGGTTAAGTGGACAGTTGGCTTAATTAAAGTCGTCATGTTTCCTAAATTCACCGTTTGTTTATCTTTCTTATCATACTACAGAGCAGCCTCTAATGTATACATCTGAGGAAGCGCCCAGCAGGATTTCCCAAAAGTCCGAGAGCAGCCAGGGAAAGGTACTAGAAAACTCGATGCGAAATCGCTTGACAACTTGCCAGAGAATACGCTACAATCATAACGCTGATGCAACAATCGTGTGCGATGCGCCTCGTTCGTCTAGTGGCCAAGGACGCCGCCCTTTCAAGGCGGAGATCACGGGTTCGAATCCCGTACGAGGTATTCTTCTTCCGACTGGAAACAACTATGTATTTTGAGAGAAGCCTGCTGTGCCTGTCTATTTTCGGCACGGTAGGCTTCCCTCTTTTAAACTTCGATAGACAGGTCTACCTACCGTTGCATTTTCAGAGGGCACACACAAATGATGAGCGTTGAAGAGGCCCTGGAACGTATTCTGGGCGAGATTCATCCTCTACCGGTTACGCAGGTTCCCCTGGCAGAAGCGACCGGGCTGGTGCTGGCCGAAGACGTGGTCGCACGCGAGGATGTGCCACCTTTCGCAAACTCGGCCATGGATGGCTTCGCGCTGCGCAGCCAGGATAGTCAGCCGCGCGACGGGAAACCGCCGCGTCTGCAAGTAACCGGAGGAGTAGCGGCGGGCTATGTCGCTAACCAAACCGTAAAAGAAGGCACGGCTATGCGTATCATGACCGGGGCACCTATTCCTCCGGGCGCTGACGCGGTCATTCAAAGCGAGTTGACCAACTACGATGGACCCGAAAGCACCTGGGTTGAGGTGCTGGAGCCGGTTGCACCGGGGAATAATGTGCGCCCGGCCGGGGAGGATATGCGCAAGGGACAAACTGTCCTCGGCCGGGGCAGTGAGATCGGACCCTGGGAGATTGGCATTCTGGCCACACTTGGCCGCGCTATGGTCCCGGTTATACGTCGTCCCCAGGTAGCTATTCTGGCCACCGGTGATGAGGTGATCGATATCGACCAACCTCTGCGACCAGGCAAAATTCGGAACAGTAATAGTTATCTGCTGGAGGCAGCAGTGCGGCGTATGGGAGCACAGCCCATACGCCTGGGTATAGCGCGCGATACCATCGAAAGTCTGCGCGAGAAATTCAGCCAGGCCATCGGCAGTGACCTGATTCTCACCTCCGGCGGTGTCTCGGTAGGCGATTTTGATCTGGTGAGGAATATTATGGTCGAACAGGGAGAGATAAACTTCTGGCGCATCAACATGCGTCCTGGCAAGCCGGTAGCCTTTGGACACATTGGCTCAACCCCGCTGCTGGGGCTGCCGGGCAATCCTGTCTCGACTGCCGTCACCTTCGAGATCTTCGGCCACCCGCTGCTGCGCAAAATGTTGGGCCACACACGTCTCCTACGTCCGCAGATTGATGTCACCGTCGAGGATGGAGTAAGCGAAGTTGCTATGCGCCGCCATTATGTGCGCGCGCACGTCGAGTGGCGCGACGGGCGCTTTGTAGCCCACACAACCGGCAACCAGGGATCAAACATCACGACTTCGCTGCTTAACGCCAATGCCCTGGTAATTGTGCCCGAAGGCGGAGTGAAAATCAAACCTGGTGATACGGCGAAGGCAATGATGCTAGACTGGCCAGATGTCTGAGTAACCGAGATCGTGCTCATGACCTCATACGGTAGCGCAGCTGGTCGCGCGTTAACCCAAGCAAGGCCGCTGCGCGAACTTGATTGCCGTGACAGGCATCCAGCGCTTCCCGCACTAGCCGTTGCTCGATGCTGTTTAGAAATGCGGGTAGATTCATTCCGCCAGGCGGGAGGTGGATACGTTCCTGAAGCTCTTGCAGGCACTCGATACCACTACGTTCTCCATAAAGAATCGCGTCGGGCAAGTCCTCCGGGCGGATCTCGTGATCCTGACAGAGAATCTGCCCTCGTTGGATTACGCTGCGCAGTTCACGAACGTTGCCGGGCCAGGTGTAGCGCTGGAGGAGCGCCAGGGCCTCCGCATTTATCCGTAGGGGCTCCTCGCCCGCGGGAGAATAAAGTTGGAGAAAGTGATTAACCAGAGGCTCAATGTCCTCCGGGCGGCTGCGCAAAGGGGGTAAATACAGAGTGATGACCTGCAAACGATAGTAGAGATCCTCGCGGAAAGTGCGACGAGCCACCGCCTCACGCAGGTCAACATTGGTCGCAGAAATCACACGCAGACGAACACGAATCTCCTTCAAGCTACCCACCCGCCGGAAACTGCGCGTCTCCAGGAAACGCAACAGTTTGGCCTGCACCGCCTGGGGCATCGAGCCAACCTCATCGAGAAAAAGCGTCCCGCCGTCGGCTCGTAAGAGATACCCTTCACGTGAGGTCTTCGCATCGGTGAAAGCGCCCGCCTCAACGCCGAAGAGTTCGGTTTCCCATAATGTCTCGGGAATGGCTACGCAGTTCACATCAACAAATTGATAGGCAGCCCGACGGCTCAGAGCATGGATCGCGCGGGCGAAGACCTCTTTTCCGGTTCCTGTCTCTCCCTGGAGCAGCACCGTCGTATCAGGGGATGCTGCCACCTGCTGCATCTGCCGCACTACTTCCCGCATGACTGGACTCTTCCCAACCACTAACCCGATATCGGTTAAAGGATCATGCACATCGGCCTCAGTCACCTGCCCTTCAGGCGGCCTGTAATAGTATCCTGATGAAACGAGTTTTCCCTTCACACGTACCCCCATATCGCGGCCGACCATAGAAAGCTGCAAGGCTCTCCAGCCAGATCTTTTCCTGTAAAATTCTCTCTCCGGCGAGTCCTCGCCGCCCAGCAAGTTCTTCCCTCAAAAGAAAAGAAGAACCAGTACAGTATGGGAGGCCGCTATAGACAGACACAGAAATGTAGTACCTAAGTACCTAACGATGCCCCCCGGCGGAGGCATATACCGCGCCGGGCTGACCCCGGTCCGGCTGGAACGTCATGTGTTGCGCGGGGAAGACCCAGCTACCGCCGGCTACAAAGACTGTTCCGTTATTGCCATTATCCCACTGCGCCTGCCGGCCCTGCGCCCCCGGGTACATCTGTGCAGGAACAGCCGGATGTGAAGCTCTTGCAGGGAACGCAGCAGGCTGGCCTGTCAGAGCCGCACTGCCTGGCATGGACATCGTGGCTAGCGCCGATGGAGGAAGCCCATTGAATGCGCCAGTCTGCTGGCCAAGCGGCATTACCAGACCAATTGCTATCAATTCTCCAGCGACCATACACACCTGTTCGGAGGGTGCCATCAGAGCCTGGCACAACGTCTGTAACGAGGTCTGACCGTCGATCAAGGCAAAGAGCCGCCATTGATCAGGCGTCAGTTGCACTTGAGGATTGCGCTCACGTAGCGACGAGAGATCAACCGGGACCAGCACGAGGTCTGGCGTCATAAACGACACATCGATCCGCGCCGGTGGGAGTGGATTGCGCACAGGCTGAGGAAGAACGAAAGAAACCCGCGCTGGCGCCGAAATATCTATCTCAGAACCCAGGGACATCGCCAGGGAGCCTGACGCGGCAACCTCTGGCGAGGGAGCATTCTCAGAACGCAGGGGAACGTTAAGCGGGCTAGAAAGATTAAATGAAGCCTCTTCAATTAACTGTGAAGCGCTGATCAAACCTGGAGCCGCCTCTTTCTCCGCCGCCGCCTGAGCAAAGGAGGGTGGCTGCTCAATTAACTGAGAGGCACTTACCGTCCCGGGTCCAGGTGCGGCAAAAGATGTAACTTGCTCGATCTTAGTGGGGGCCATTTGATTTCCAGGTCCCCTATCAGCTGGGGAAGAGGTCGCCAATGCGGCTTGCTGAGCGGGAAGCTGTTCTGCCAGGGCGGCGACAGGCGGGAGTGCATCGAGAAGCGAAGAGATAGAAAGGCCGACCAGGAGACGATTGGGAGGCGTCTGGTAATCCTCTTCAAAATACACCTCGCCCTCAGTCCAGGAAAGTAGAGTTTTGAGAAGCTGAGAAGTTTCGTGCGATCTCCAGGCTCGTAATATCTCGCGGCTGAGATAGCCTTCGTTAATCAGAGCGAGCGCAATGCGCGTTTCATTTGACTCGGAGGTTCCGACCGTTGCTCTGATCTGGGGCAGAGCTTGCGCGGGAAGTAGCTTCGCTTGCAGAAGACGATCAATCAGAGTCACATTTTCGCGCTCTGGACCAACGCAGACAAGCTGACCCTGGCGAAAATACAACTCGACCCATCGGTCCTTCTGTTTTACCACCAGGAGCCCGGTTTTAGAAAAGACTTCGAGACGCCGTAAAATATTTGCAAGGTCAAATTGCTCTAACGAACCTATGAGAGACACTCTTATTCACCGTCCATTTTAGCACGTCCGCCGATTCGCTCTTCTCAAGTAGAACGAGACCTGCATCAGTGCGAAAAGTTTCCTACGAGACGCCATAAACTGCCGACGATATCCTAGAATGGGCCAGAACAGATCAAACTGACTACGACAGGCACGCTCCATTGCAGTAAATTCCTCGGAAGAGCATAGTAGCCAGCTTCAGGCAGCATCATCGCATAATACCTGGTGTGCCAGATATTACGGAGGGAGAGGGATTCGAACCCCCGGAGCTCTTCGCTCAGCCGTTTTCAAGACGGCCGCAATAGACCACTCTGCCATCCCTCCGAACGAAGAATACCATGAGATTTCCTAATATGCAAGTCTGCCCCCAAAATCTCCCTGCCC
>DATGKW010000201.1:0-16834 GCA_035294465.1 Ktedonobacteraceae bacterium
ATGTTGATAATGATGCCTTTTTGGCGCTCTAGCATGTGCCGTCCAACAGCTTGCGAGACAAGAAACGTTCCCGTGAGGTTTGTCTCCAGAACCTGTTGCCAGCGTTCAAGCGGCATCTGGATGCTTGGTTCGGCCCAGACCTGGCCCGCGTTATTCACCAGGATATCGATCTTGCTATGGGTTGCAAGCGCCTGCTCGACAACGTGCTCGACCTCAGCGGGGTGAGTCACATCGCAGCGCAGCGCCAGGACAGTGATTCCCTGGTCGCGTAAGTGCTTCTCCGCCGGTTCTAGCCACTGCTCTCGCCTGGCAGTGATCACCACAGAGGCACCTGCGCGCCCGAACGCTTCAGCAATCTGGAGACCCAGGCCGCGAGACCCCCCTGTGACAAATACGACCTCTCCGTTGAAATCAAAGTGAATAGTACCCATCTGTTTCTCTCCTTTTTCTATAAATAAGGAGTTGCCCGTTGGCATCAGGCTCCACTGTGGGAAATCAATCAGACGCCGATTCGTATAAGGCAAATTCCACTGCTAAAGATAAAGATAAAGATAGGGTCGGTCTTTTTAGTATCTCACACGGAGGTATTGCTACGTAAGCCAGCATGAAAGGCAGAGTTCAAAAGGGGGATTTTTAGAGAACAGGAAGCGCCAGACTCTACATTGAGGATGACGTTGACAGTCACTCTTGCAGGTCTGGCGCATCTTTCTCTCGCTACCCCGATATATCGGCCTGTTTGCAATGTCAAGGTCGACACCGCCAGCACCAATCTGCGGCACCGGCGGTGGTACGGTGATAATCTCGTTTACCCTGAGACGGTTACATTGGAGCTTCCACTGCCACCATTGAATGCTTCGGTGGCGAGGATCTGGTAGTTAAACGTGCCGAGATTCATTCCATGACTGGCCCATGCACTGAAGAAGTTGCTGGTCGTGATGGTGCCACTGGTCCTCGGCGACTGCCGGACCGCCCAGTACTGGTTGAAGGTAGCGGTACCGATAATAGAGGGTGCGTTGACCCGCTGGTCCTCGTATATGTTGTAGGTGCTACCATCGCTGGTAACGGTGCCCATGAATGTTGCTCCGGAACCGGGATTGTAACCACTCCAGTCTTCGAGGATGTAGTACTCTACAAGCGGATTCGTTGTCCATCCATAGAGGGCAAGATAGGCGTCGCCGGACGGGCTGAAGCTGCCAGAGTAGGTCACAGTATGAGATGAGCCGGGGTTCCAGCCTTTCCCAGCAACAAAGTCGCCCACACCGGACCATCGAGTGCTGTAACTACCACCTGAGCACAACGTCATGGAGACCGACCCACTTCCTGCGGTATAGAACGAGTAGAAGTAGCCGTTGTTGGTGCCGGTCTGGTTCGAGGATATAGTCGTGCCGCTGCTACACGAGCCTCCCCCCTGGGTGGGAGTCGGAGTAGGCGTCGTGCCCTGCGTGGGTGTTGGGGTAGGTGTCGTGCCACCACCAGAAGCGCCACAAACATTCCCATTCACACTGAAGCTGGTTGGCACAGGATTGCTCGATGTCCAGGCGCCATTGAAACCAGCACTCACGGATGCATTGGCCGCGACGCTGCCATTATAGCTTGCATTCGTTACGGTCACATTCTGGCCAGATTGGGAAAATGTGCCATTCCATCCCTGGGTGACCGCCTGACCACTGGCCGGGAATGTCCAGGCCAAGGTCCAGCTCGACCAGGCTGAGGTACCGGTGTTCTGAATGGTGAGGTTAGCGGTGAAGCCGCCGGGCCACTGATTGGCTACAGTGTAAGTCACCTGGCAGTACGAAGCTGCGTGTGCCGGGGAGGCTGAGTAGAGAAACAGAGAGGTTGCAGTAATGGCGAGCGCGCACAGCATCAGCGCCGCTCTGGGAACAGTCAAAAGGTGGATACGCCTTTGGCTTTTCATTAGCTTCTCCTTGCATCATAAGCGACCATGCTGACCGAAATCCTTCTTCGATCAGTGAGAACTCCTTCTGTTACATCTCGACTCACTTGCGACCAGGCCCTGGAGGGAGGCGTATGTCCAATAGTATCTCGCTCGCTCCCTGAGGAGCGATTGGCATTAATTCCGGAAGCTGAGCACGTTGGCCTGCAAGCGTTTGCAAGCCTTCCGATAAACTTCCTTTCTGTATAGCAGAATTAGCCTGTGACCAGGCCCCTGGAGAAAGTGTGTGTCCGATGGTAGTTCGCTCATCTCCTGGGGGTAGCGATCGTCATTTACCGTGAAAGATGAGCGTCTTGTTTTGCAAGCGCTTGCATATAATTGATATACCATAGGAAAATTTCTTTGTCAACCCTTGTCTTTCGACGATCACTATTTCTTATAGCTATATGACGCCAGCTACACTCCCACTCCACCGGCACCCACATAAGATATAATAAACAGAAATAGCTTTTGTTTCTCTCCTGGTTGAATTCACAGAATGGAGGACATCCTCATGCCCGTCTCTACCTCTCATTCCCGCCTTATTTACGAGGCATTGAAGGCCTGTGATGTCAGGATCATTTCGGCTCTACCGGAGACCTGGCTGGTGCATTTGATCCGCATGGCAGAGGAAGACCCGGAGGTCACACTGGTTCGCCTGGCCAAAGAGGAGGAAGGCATCGGCATCTCAGCCGGGGCATACCTGGCCGGGGTGAACTCGGCGCTGCTGATGCAGAACCATGGCTTCTTAGCCGCGATCAACCCCATCGTCTCGCTGGCCCTGCTCTACAAAATACCACTTTTAATGCTGATCAGTTATCGCGGGCATTTTGGAGAGAAAGATCCCTGGCAGACGCAAGGAGGTCTGGCTACCGAGCCAGTCCTGCGCGCGCTCAACATCCCCATTTGGCATCTAACTACCCCTGACGATGTTCAGCAGCGCATCAAGGATGCCCAGACTCTGGCCCATGCTTCTTTACATCCGGTCGCCGTCCTGTTATCACGAGAATTGATGTGGGAGGATTAACATGTTACGCGCAGATGCATTACAGGCAATCTACCCCGACATCGAGGATAAGATTGTCGTGACGATCATGGGCGCGGTCGCAGCCGAGCTCTATATGCTGGGGCACAAGGAGAACTTTTTCTATCTGGAGCACGCGATGGGTCTGGCCTCCTCTATGGGCCTGGGGATTGCTCTATCCATGCCCTCACACAAAGTGGTAGTAATCGACGGCGATGGCTCACTCCTGATGAATCTGGGAACATTGAGCACCATGGCTCGCTACAAGCCTGGCAACCTGCTGCACATCGTTTTTGATAACGAAAGCCTGCTTTCGGTTGGCGGCTTTCCAACGGCGACCAGCACGGGTACAGACTTGGCGGGGATCGCGCGGGCTTCGGGCGTTCCCCGCGTAGCGGAAGCTGGCACTATCGAACAGTTCAAAGCGGAAGTCAGCCAGGCATTGGCAGGCGGAACTCTGACCACGATTGTTGCGAAGGTTGAGGCCGTAGGGCCGAAAACGTTTCAGATGGATCTAGGTCTGCTGGAGAATCGTTTCCAGTTCAGACGCAGCCTTGAGGCAATGCAGCGAAAAAAGGCTTGATTAGAGAAAGGAAATATGCTTAATGGCTAGCGTTCTATCCCAACTTCTGGAAGAATTACGCGCCGGGACCCTGCGGGTCGTTGACCTGACCACACCACTTGGTCCCGACACGCCTGTTATCGATCTGCCTCCGATCTTCGCTCCTTCACCGGGTCTGACACTTACCGAGATCTCACGTTATGACGAGCGTGGGCCGGCGTGGTACTGGAATATCCTGAACCTGGGAGAGCACACGGGGACACACTTTGACGCGCCGGTTCACTGGATTACCGGCAAGGATCTCCCTGACAATACCACAGATACCATACCAGTTAGCAAGTTCATTGGCCCAGCCTGCGTTATCGATGTAACCGCCGAAGTAGAAAAATCCGAGGATTTCCTGCTGCAAATTGAGCATATCGAGTCCTGGGAACGCAAGCATGGGCGTATTCCTGACGGTGCGTGGGTGCTGGTGCGTACAGACTGGAGTAAACGCAAGGGTCGGGAGGCTTTCTTAAATGCTGGTCCCGATGGAGCACACTCACCGGGCTTTCATCCCTCCTGCTCAGCATGGCTGGCCCGCGAGCGCGATATCCTGGGGGTTGGTGTCGAAACCGTCGGCACCGACGCCGGGCAGGCCGGCAGCTTTGATCCGGCTTTTCCCAGTCACTCCTACATGCATGGGGCCGGACGCTTTGGACTAACCAGTTTGATCAATCTCGATCAACTCCCACCCACCGGCGCGCTGATCATCGCAGCCCCTCTCAAGATTGTAGACGGTTCTGGAAGCCCACTGCGTGTAATCGCGATTACTCCGTAACAAAAGAGGAAATCTAAGGAAGAACTGAGATACAAAATAATCTGGCTATATCTCAGTTCTTCGTTTCGTATAGCTGCCGTACTCTTTCAACCCTGGGGCTTGGGCAAGGAAGTCATCCCTATGTATTGACAAATTTCGGCGTGTATGAGAGTCTATCTATATAGATAGGACAATAGTAGCACAACTGAAGCCAAACTCAGAACAGAAGCACATCTTGCACTGCACGTTGCAAGAACAGAGGGCACGCTTCAACAAGGTCGCTACAAAACGCGAGGGGAAGAGGAAAAAGGAGAGCATCAATGGAACACATAACCTTTCCCAACTTTTATTGCCCCTTCCCACCCGAAATTCATCCACAGGCAAAAGAGATACACGAGCATACACTTGCGTGGGCCACAAGTCATCAGCTTTTACAGAGGGAGGCCGCGACCCGTCGCTTTAATGCATCGCGTTTCGCATGGCTGGCAGCCAGGGTCCATCCCAGAACGAACTTCGAGGAACTGGCTCTTACCAGCGACTTTTTTACCTGGCTTTTCATGCTGGACGATCAGTTTGACGACAGCAGCTTTGGACGTCAGCCAGAACGAATGAAGGGAATCGTTGACAGACTACTGGCCATCCTGGGAATCGACCGCGGCGAAAACGCCGAGCCACTACAAGGTCCTGTAGCTGAAGCCCTGAGAGAACTCTGGGAACGCGCGCTACCACTTACCTCCCCACAATGGCAGCAACGTTTTATCTACCACCTGCGCGATTACCTGGATGCGTACATCTGGGAAACAGGCCTGCGAGCAAGAAGAGAAACCCCCGGAGTTGCTCTCTACATCAAAAAACGCCAGGATGCCGGAGCAATGCATCTGGCCCTGGACTACATAGACCTGGCTGAGCACGTAGACCTTCCGCCGGAGATATACGAGAGTACGCTTGTCCAGGCCCTTCTGCTGATCACCAACAACGTCGTTTGCTGGCAGAACGATATTGTCTCGGTTGAAAAAGAACTGGCTCATGGTGACTTTAGCAATCTGGTGCTGGTTCTGGCAAAGGCATATGGTCGTAGTTTGCAGGAAGGCGTCGAAATGTCAAACGACATGATCACTCGCGAGATCAAGCTGCTGGAAAGCTTATCCGAACTTGTTCCAGTAACTTTCCCAGACTATAAGCAAGACCTGGAACGCTATCTGGCAAGCATGCGAGCCTGGATACGTGGCAACCTGGACTGGTCTCTTGAGTCGTCTCGCTTCAGCGACATCGAACCATCGGTCGAGGGCAAGGAGCCCAGCTATCTAGAACCCATCCTTCTGCCCGACAGCCTCTGACCCTCATGACTTGCTACGCATATCCCACATTCGTTCCCCCTCCGCCTTTGGTGAGATTCACGCGAAGAGAACAAGGCATGATCCTCACCAGCGGCCTCTTTCTCCTGCCAAGCTTGTCCCATCGGGCCGAGGGGAGTATATTAGTATTGCAAGGTGAGGGGCATATCCCTGCCACACATTCTCCACCTTTGGGGAAGACCTTCTACTACATTGTTGGGTCAGATACATTTCCTGTGTGGCATACAGAGAATCTCACTAGAATTAAAGAAGAGTGGTAGTATGAGCCGTAATCACACGAGAAATGGAATGAATAACCGCAACAAAAAGGCGGCTGACCGATATCGTTCGCTTCGCACAAAGGGTGGGGCCATCACCGAGGATGAACGCCTCTTGAGTCGCCCTACTCTCCCGCTGATCAGTCCAACGGAGCCACTGCCAAGCGAGCAGACTCTGCGCGACGATCGTGCTTTCGAACGCGCCCTGAATTTCGACTTTACCATCACTGATCCCTGGCGCGTCTTGCGTATCATGAGCGAGTTCGTCAAAGGCTTCGACGCGCTGGCTCACATACCCGCCTCGGTTGCCATCTTTGGCTCTGCCCGCACAGAAGCTGGCAGCCCGGCCTACGAAGCAGCAGTTGAAACCGCGCGCCTGTTGGCCAGAGCCGGCTTTGGTATCATCACTGGAGGAGGACCCGGAATTATGGAGGCCGGGAACAAAGGAGCACAAGATGGAGGGAATCTCTCCATCGGTTGCAACATCGAGCTCCCGTTCGAGCAGTTTTCCAACTCCTATCTGGATGTCTCCCTCGATTTTAGCTACTTTTTTGTGCGGAAAACCATGTTCATCAAGTATTCCAGCGCTTTCGTCATTTTCCCCGGCGGCTTCGGCACAATGGACGAACTTTTCGAGGCGTTGACACTGATTCAGACGCACAAAGTCAGCCACTTCCCGATCATTCTCTATGACTCAAAATACTGGAGCGGACTGCTTAACTGGATGCGAGAGACGATGCTTCATCACAACAATATCTCTCCCCAGGACCTGGACCTGCTCACGATCTCCGACGATCCTGAGGAGATCTGCAAGCTGGTTACTGAGGCGTATCGCGCCAGCTTCCACATGAACGACGACAACACAGGACGTGAGAAATCAATCCGTTGATTCTTCTGTAGCTATCATCTCCGATGCTTCACCTTTTGTCTCCGCTGAGCGCTGCTTCTTGAGAATCACAGTGCCCAGCGGAGGAAGGGTCAGCAAGATAGAATGTGGGCAGGATTGCCAGTAAACCGGACCGCTAGGCATCTCCTGGGGGTTGACCAGCCCGCTGCCACCATAGCAAGAGGCATCGCTGTTCAAGATCTCCCTGTAAACCCCGGCAAGCGGGACGCCAAGCCGGTAGCCATGCCTGGGCACAGGCGTAAAGTTGCAGACAAAAATCAGGGTATCCTCTGGATCGGTACCTTTCCGCATGAAGGAAACCACACTGTTATCTGAATCGTGAGGATCGATCCAGGAAAAGCCTTCAGGATCATTCTCCAATACGCTAAGCGCTGGTTCCTGGATATAGAGTCGGTTGAGATCGCGCACAAACTCTCGCAATTGTGCATGACGCGGATCGCTGGGAGGCATCAACAGGTGCCAGTCTAGGCTCTCCTTATAGTTCCACTCGCTCCACTGCCCAAACTCCCCCCCCATAAAGAGCAGTTTCTTCCCCGGGTGGCCCCACATGTAGCCAAAGAACGCACGCAAATTAGCAAAACGCTGCCAGACGTCTCCGGGCATCTTATTGATCAGCGAGCCTTTGACATGCACCACTTCGTCGTGGGAGAGCGGAAGCACAAAGTTCTCCGAGTAGGCATACATCAACGAGAAAGTGATGTTGTTATGATGATAGCGCCGATAGATCGGATCTAGATGCATATATTCCAGCATATCATGCATCCAGCCCATATTCCACTTCATACTAAAGCCCAGACCACCAACATAGGTGGGGCGGGAGACCAGCGGCCACGCGGTCGACTCTTCAGCGATGGTCAGGGCCCCCGGCACCTGGTCATAGACCGCCTCGTTGAGCTGACGCAGAAAGTCGATAGCTTCTAGATGCTCACGCCCTCCATATACATTTGCTACCCATTCGCCGGGCTTTCGCTGGTAGTCAAGGTAGAGCATCGAAGCCACCGCATCGACGCGCAGCCCATCCACATGATACTCGCGCAGCCAGTAGAGGGCGTTAGCAATGAGGAAATTGCGCACCTCGCTCCGCCCATAATCAAAGACCAGCGTACCCCAATCCTTGTGCTCACCCTTACGCCAGTCGCTGTACTCGTAGAGATGAGTGCCGTCAAAGTAGCTCAGCGCATGCCCATCTTTGGGAAAGTGGCCCGGCACCCAGTCGAGAATGACACCAATGCCTAGCTGGTGCATATGGTCGACAAAATACTGAAAATCCTCTGGCGGGCCGAAACGGCTGGTGGGGGCGTAGTAACCCGTGACCTGATATCCCCAGGAGCCATCGAAAGGATATTCCATCACTGGCAGCAGCTCGACATGGGTAAAGCCCATCTCCTTGACATAGCTGCCAAGCGCTTCTGCAAGCTCCCGATACGTTAAGAAGCGATCCTCTTCAATCGCCCCCTCGACATGTCGCTCTGGTACATGCCGCCAGGAGCCTGGATGAACCTCGTAGATAGATATAGGAGCACTCAACCACTGGCGGCGCTCGCGCATATGCATCCACGCGTCATCGTGCCACGTATGCTGCTTGATATCCGCCACGATACAGGCCGTTTTTGGACGTACCTCGAAGGCGAACGCATAAGGGTCGATTTTGTCTGCGGTGTAATTGTTATAGCGCGAATAGATCGCAAACTTATAGAGCGAGCCAACCTGCACTCCCGGGATAAAGCATTCCCAAACGCCCAGGTCGTTATGGCGCCGGTACATCGGGTGCGCGCCACGATGCCACTGATTGAAATCTCCAATCACCGAGACGGTCAGCGCGTTAGGCGCCCAGACTGCAAAGTGGACGCCCGCTACGCCATTCACCACGCGAGGATGCGCGCCCATTTTCTCATAGAGATGATAGTGCTTGCCCTGCCCAAAGAGGTAAAGATCAAAATCGCTGAAAATAGATTCCTGCTCCGGCTCAATCATAGACGTCTTTCCTTGTGAGGAATCACTCTGGGGTTCTTTCATCACCATATCCTTAATTATATCAAGTAAGACTGTTCTTGTTTTTAGCATAGCACACCGTAGAAACGCTCGCGCAAATCGCCTCGCGGCTCCCAATGGAGCATCGCTTTGTGATCACCCTCCCAAATAAGCCCTCGAATCAGTTCCGATCTACAGGTGCATTCTGCTAATTGGAAGTACTGTCCTGGGCCGAGCGGGATATCCAGTGCGAGGCGCATTTAGAACAGGTTTACCGTGCTTGCGAAGAGGTTGGTGACGCCGGGCAGACATTCTTGCCAGGGTTACTTTTTCCTGAGAGAGGTACGCCCTTTTCAGGCCGTGAGATATAGAGTACAATATGGCTGATCCATCTTATCTGTTGAGAAAGAGAGAATGTAGCAGCGTGACAATCAGGCGAGCTCGCGTCTACGACGTTTTTGCACTTATTACCGCTATGATCGTGCTTGGCCTGGACCAATGGACCAAGTCGCTCGTTGTGGCTCACTTAGGTCCAGCCGGCTTTGGCCCCCAGATTTCTTTGATTGGCCAGTATCTTGTTCTCTTCTACATTCGCAATCAGGGAGCCGCCTTTAGCATGTTTGAGACGAATGGCCCCGTGCTGATTGTGCTGATTACGCTGGCGGTCGCCGTGATCATTTATCTTTATGCACGCATAGTCAACACAGGCTCTCTACCCTATAAGCTGGTTTTCGGTCTGATCATCGGTGGAGCAGCCGGGAACCTCCTGGACCGCTTTACTCACGGCTCAGTAGTTGATTTCATCTGGTTCCGCATCCCCCAAATCGGCTTCAGCTTCGCCGTCTTCAATCTCGCGGATTCGGCAATCTCCATTGGCGTGATTCTGTTATTTATCACCTTTGCCTACAGTAGCTTCCACTATAGAGCTCCGAACCAACCAGCACCACAGGAGCAGCCTCCGGCGGGCAAAGAACTTCTTCCAGCTCACTCGCAGGAGAAAGATGCGCAATCCTGAAACTTCCTCACCGTCCCGCCAGCTTTTCACCGTGCAAGCCGAAGAGGCTGGCCAGCGCCTGGACCGCTACCTGGTAGCTGCGCTGGCGGAGTTGTCACGGACCTCAATTCAGCAGTTAATTGCACATGGCGCAATCCAGGTCAACGGTCGTCCCAGCAAGCCGGGATACTCCTTGCGAGCAGGAGATGAGATCCTGGTCGACCTGGAGAGAGCCTCGACTACACCGGATCAGGCGAAGCCGCGACCACTTCCGCTGGATATTGTATATGAAGACGAGGATCTCCTGGTAATCAACAAAGCACCGGGTATGGTAGTCCATCCAGCTCCGGGCCATTACGAAGACACACTGGTCAATGCCTTGCTAGCCTATTATCCAGACTTGCAGACTACTGATGGCGATCAACGGCCGGGCATCGTTCACCGCCTGGACCGCGACACATCCGGCTTGCTAATCGTCGCGAAAAATGCTCGTACACAGGTAGCCCTGGTTGGGCAAATGCAGCGGCACGAGGTAGTGAAACGCTATCTGGCCCTGGTTGAGGGGATAGTAGCGCTCGACCAGGGCAGCATCGAAGCACCAATCGGGCGTGATCCACGCCACCGCCAGCAGATGGCGATCACTGTGAGCCACAGCCGCGAGGCGCGCACTCACTTTCGCGTGCTGGAACGCTTCGCTCGCCATACACTGTTGCTCGTCGAGCTAGAGACCGGACGCACTCATCAGATCCGGGTCCATCTCAAGGCCATCGGCCATCCTGTAGTTGGCGATCCTACCTATGGCTCCGGCAAGGCGCTGCGCGGCTTCGACCTGCGCCGCCAGTTTCTGCATGCAAGCCAGATCCAATTTGCTCACCCCGGCACTGGCGCTCAGCTCCATTTCGAGGCTCCCCTTCCTGCCGATCTCCAAAATATACTCGAACGAAAAAATTTCCTGTAGCCCCCTGGTAAGAAGGCGCCTTCGCATGCTATACTAAGACAGTCGAAAACACAAGCACCTGACTAATCTGGATCTTCCTCGTTTTGCTGTGCAGTAAGTATATTGTACCTGTCGGCTCTACTAGCTGACTAATTTTCCTGCCTCTGCTTATTTCTTTCGAAAAAACGGCGCTCAGACGCGTTTTCTCTACTGAATATAGAACATAAGTACTATATAGGCGGTGAGGGGCCGCCAGTAGTGCTGCGATAAGACGTTCCTGCTATCTATCCGAAGGAGGACGAACATGCCAGTCTTAGAATCGACCGACAAAGTGGCAGCGCGCAGCGCGTTGCGTCATCGCCCAATCGATGAGGCGGCCAATCGCCCAATCGTCCCAAGCGCAGTTCGGCCGGTGGTCCAGCGAGCCTCGCGCCACCGCCCTCAGCCAGCTGACGACGACCTGATCAGCGAATGGAAACGAGCAGATGTAGAAGCCCCCGTCCATGTGGCTGCGCCTCAGCGCAAAGCCAGCTCGTTTCCAAAGAAGACGCCCGGAACATCTAGTCACCCAAGGGCACGGCAGGCCAGGCGTTTTCGAGCGCATCCTGTGCTGTTCCTCGGCCTGGGTATGCTGGCTATGCTTATCCTTTGGACACTCCTCTCGGCCGGTATAGCCTGGTGGAATAATACTCTGGAGTATATTCATTACGGATATCCGCGAACATTTCAGATGGATGCAGTTGTTGGACAGAATGACTCGGCGAGCGACCCAAGCCATTTCCTCGCCATCAACTTTCGCGGGCGCATCGAAATCATCGAGTTTCCTGGAGGTGATGCTTCACATGCGCGCATTTATCTTGGCCCTCAGCTCTTCGGGCCAGACGCAGATACCACGCCGGTCACACTGAAATTTGCCGATATCAACGGCGATCACAAGCCCGATATGTTCGTCTTTTTCCAATCCTCCTGGATCATTTTTATCAACGATCACGGTACCTTTCGACCTCCCACACAGGAGGAACAACAGGAAGCCGCTCAGTACCTCGCGGCGCATGGACAAGCATGAGGCAAAAATGGACCCCTGGTTTTCAATGCACCTCAGAGGGGACGCATTGCTCCAGGGGCTTCCACAAAACCATACGGAAGAGCAGATGCGATGTCTGCTCAACGAGACATGACCGCCTGCCAGAGAATCCTCCTGCTGAGAGCACAGCCGGCGGCTCTGCCCTGAACGCTCTACTTTACCGCTTTTGATGCTCCATCGTCGGTCTGGTTGCGCCAGTTGATTTCGTCTTGTGGGGCTGAGCAGCTTGTGAGAGCACTGCGCCAACCGAGAAGCCAACGCGCTTGCGGGCCGGAATGGTAATCTGGTTGCCCCCACGAATGGATTTGACCTTACGCGGCGCAACGTCGCGCAGATTCCAGGTGCCAAAGCCCATCAAGCGCACTTCCTGTCCCTTGGCGACATCCTCGCGCACAACCTCGGTGAATGCATCAATGACCTTGCTGGTCTCCTTTAGATTCATCCCGGCCCTGGCGGCGATCTGATGAATCAGTTCGTCTTTCCCAACAACGGTCGTGTTCTTTTCAGATGAAACTGCTGCCATAAAAGTATGTACTCCTTCCGAGTATGAAGCACAGGCAACCACATACCTATGCTTGTAACTACAACACGTTTCTTGCTTTAGGGGTTAACCACACTGGCCATTTCGACCTGCTATATACGTGTCGTGCGTTCTAGAATGGAGCTACCATTCACTCTCACTATACCGACCCCCACCAAATAGTTCTAAAAAGTAGAGAGCAAGTTTTACGCTTGCCAAAGGGCTAGCTTCTCGGAGTAATGGACGATGAGTTTCCTTTCTTTGAATCGAGACGTATTTTCTTTGTGCATTGCTTCCTGGATAACTTATCCAGGGATATCTCAAAGAGAAAATGATCGATGGAAAGGGAGTAGATCGAAATGAGCTCACAGACAGGAACCAGGCCCGAAGTGGTCATCGTAACAGGGGCGTCGGCAGGGGTCGGACGCGCGATTGTGCAGGCATTCGCCAGGCGTGGCGCTCATATCGGGCTGCTGGCACGTGGCCAGGCGGGGTTGGAGGGCGCGCGCCGAGACGTTGAAGACCTCGGTGGAAAGGCGCTCGTTCTCCCGACCGATGTGGCTGACCCCGAACAGGTCGAGTCCGCTGCCACCAGGGTCGAGGAAACCTTTGGCCCAATCGACCTCTGGATCAACGTAGCTATGGCTTCGGTTTTTTCGCCTGTGAAGGAGATGAAGCCGGAGGAATATAAGCGCGTCACCGAAGTAACCTATCTGGGATATGTCTACGGAACACTGGCCGCGCTCAACCGCATGCTGCCGCGCGATAAAGGGCACATTATTCAGGTTGGTTCAGCTCTAGCCTATCGAGGCATTCCCCTGCAATCGGCCTACTGCGGGGCCAAACACGCTGTGCAGGGCTTTACCGAATCGCTGCGGGCTGAACTGATCCACGACAAAAGCAACGTCAAGCTGACCATGGTGCAACTTCCAGCAGTCAATACACCGCAGTTCGGCTGGGTCAAGAGTCGCCTCCCGCACAAAGCGCAGCCCGTGCCGCCAATCTATCAGCCCGAAGTGATCGCGGAGGGAGTCACCTATGTTGCCGATCACTACCGGCGCCAGCTTTTTATTGGTATGTCTACCGTCGTCACCATCCAGGGCAATAAGCTTGCGCCAGGATTGGGAGACAAGTACCTTGGTAAAACCGGCTATAAGTCGCAACAGACCGCTCAACCCGCCGACCCAAACGCGCCCAATAACCTGTGGCAACCGGTCGATGATCGGCGGGATTACGGCGCACATGGTGCATTTGACGACCGGGCAATTGCGCAGAGCCGCCAGTTGTGGATTGACACTCACCGTGGCCTGCTTGGTCTGGTGGGCGCGGGTATCACGGGTGCCATTGCCGGAGCGATTATGTGGAGGAGTAGATGAAGCCAGAGATTTTGAGCCAGGAATTACGCACGGGAGCGGGCGGCTTTCTAGGACTGCGGCGCGGCATCGTCGGTTTAGCGATGGTCGCCTGCGGCTCAATGGGCCTGATTACGCTGTACCAGATGGGCATCATCAAGCATCTGCCAGAACCGCCCCTGCCCGGATTGGACGCAGACAGGGTAGACGCATCGTCGGAAGCATACTCGCGCTTCTCGGCGCCCGATGGCGTGCTGGGGCTTGGCAACTACGCGGTGACGATGGGTCTGGCCGCCGTGGGGGGAAAGGACCGCGCCAGGGAGCAGCCCTGGCTTCCTCTGCTGCTGGTCGCAAAGGTCGGATTCGATCTCTCCCAGGCCATACGGCTGTTCTTCGATCAACGGTCAAAATACCACGCATTCTGCCCCTGGTGCCTGCTGGCAGCCGGCTCAACGGTTGCCGCCGTCCCCCTGGCCCTCCCTGAAGCGCTTTCTGCCTTGCGCCACCTGCTGGGGAAATCAAAAAAGCTGGTCTAAGGCCAGTGGGAAGCCATCCAGGGCGATCACCACGTTGGTCGCCTCATTCCGTCCTCGTCGGTGGCGTGCAGGCGCTGCGCGCGGTGCAGCAGGAACTGCGTTCCCTCGATTAAGCCCATCTGCTCCACTTCGATAGATATAGCGAGCGACCCGACCGCGCTGGCTCGCGTGGTGAGCAGGATGCTGCCATTCCTCGTCACGGGCAAATACTCCTGGACGAGAGAAAGCTCCTCAACGTTGTCAAAGATCAGCAGCCAGGATTGCTGGCACTGCTCTAGCCAGCGCTTGACCTCTGTGACCACTTTGCGCTGGTCAGTTTCGTTTTTCGCCGAAAAGTCCGGCAGCAGGTCTGCCAGCGCCACAAAACCGGTGATGATCGCCTCTTCGCTGGCGGCATTGATCCAGAAGACATGGGTGTAGTGGCCCTGTTCGCGAGCACGGTAGGCATATTCGAGCGTGATCTGCGTCTTGCCGATGCCGCCAAGTCCCTTGATAGCCTGTGGTTGCGCTAATGCTGCCCGGCGTGTGGCTGCCTGCTCATGCTGGCTCTCTGGCAAGAGGTGCTGATCCAGTTGCTCAAAGATCTCGTCGCGTCCGGTGAAATGTGGGTTACGTGGATAGGGGACGGACCAGAGGGGCGGGAACTGATCTCCAGGGGTAGAAGGCGTCTTCGGGGCATCATGGAGAGAGGAAGCAGGCGTCTGCTGTTCATCGGCTGTAGAAGTGTCAGTGCGCAGCCCAGGTTCCTGAGCCGATTTGCCAAAGAGTTCGCATAGTTTTGCGCGAAAATAGGGTCCCCAGGGGTGGTCTGGCCCATTTCCCAACGCGAAACATTATTACGCGTTGTGTCAAAGTGCTCTGCTAACTCCTGTTGGGACCATTGCCGGCGTTTGCGCTCCTCAATTAAGCGCGGTCGTGTTACTTCTGACATGGAAGGTTCTCCTTGCTGATGCTATAGAACTGTGATGTTGTCAGAAAATGGTGCAAATGGTGCGTCATTTGTAGCATATGGTGTTCTCTTTTGAATTGTCAATCATGCATACTTATCGATAGGAGAAACGTCTCCTACCACAAAAAGTGTAGCGCTATATAAAACAGTGTTTTCAAAGGAGGAGAGTCTACGGTGATGAAAACAGCTCGCACCATCACAAAGAATTCTGGCTTGTGTCTCTGCTAGCTTGCTTTGTTGCACTTTCTCTAAGTTTTGTAGGTTCATCGTCTGCCTTTGCAGCTACTCAGCACCACTCTAACGTGAAACCCAATTACGTTAGTGTACAATGCCTCGAAGAGACCGCGTATCTCACAGAAAATGGAGAGAATTCCGCGGATGGTGTTGGAGGATCCTACAACAATTGTTTAGCGACGGTTTACATCACTCAGATAATAAACCTAACTAGCAGTTGTCCAGGTCTGGGAACTGGGTCCGGTAGTATCACCACGGGTGGTTCAACAGCAGTTGGTCTCTCTTTTATACAGAATTTTGGGACTAATGCCGGATGCGTTGTGTGTGAATACACAGACGGCGTCCTAAGTGGGGAGAGTTTCCCAAACTTTACTCTGTTGGAGACTGTAACTGCTAGCGGAAGTTTTACGTATCATGGTATATCCTACCGTGCCACCTCCGACACTGGCTCAGATCGTATAACGATTAGCAATGGCGGAAAATATGCCCCGCCTTGTCCCGAATCTGTGTAACTCTGAAGCAGCTACCACCTAAAATGCTGCAAAAATTTGTAGTTCGGATAAAACATCTGTCCGAACTACAAATTCACGCTAAAACATTAGCTTGATGATTATAAAGATATATACTCACTACAGAGACATTGGAGCAACAATATGATATACTTTGAATTAAGCTGAATTTAAAACGCCGTTGTGAACACTAAGAAAGGAAAATGACTCGATGTCAACAGATGATCCCAGGCAAGTAGTCATTGACTATCTTTCTGATAAAAAATTTCAGAGAGAGAAACGCGGATGTTTGGCCAAAGTAGAAACCATTCTTTTTTTAAAAGTAAAAGCTCTTCCAAACCTACATGCCTATGCAGTACGTTATACGAGTACAACAGATCAACAATGGGACGAGGCATGTCTTGTACAGAATATGAATGGCTCATGGAGATGTTCAAGCGGCTTTAGGGGAAGAACTGAGGACCGATTTGCTACAACTAAAGAGGAACGAGTTAAAAATGGTTCTCAACCTTGGATTAAGGTGTCGGCAACGGAGGAATCTGGATATTGGTTTATATATGGCAACGTTATTGCCAACAATTATGATATTGCAAGTATACGCATGGTATCTGCCACTTCTGGGCAAATAGAGGAAGACGAGACCCATGATGGTTTGGTCTTATTTCTTAGTAAATGTTCTCTTCCCATAGAGTTTGAGTTTTATAGTCCTGCTCATATATTGTTTGGTAAGCAGCTTTGGGGGCTTGCTCCTTTGTAGAATACCAAATCTTCTAAAGATTTCCCCAATGTTCTTACCTGGAGCAAAATTGACCACCTTTTGGTTAGTTTGAAGGTCCAGATATCTGTGTGTTTCACCAACAATCAGGCACCAGGAAATTAAAGAAGTAGTAAGAGACTGCTACTGTCAAAAA
>DATGKW010000202.1:0-17330 GCA_035294465.1 Ktedonobacteraceae bacterium
ACACTATGCAGACTCCATTTGCTGATCTTATCGTAGCTGCGACCGCGTACTTGAGCAATGTTGATCCCGTAATGCGGGCGACGATTGAGCAGGTTGGCCCCTGCACCTTGCAGCCTGATCCAGATGTTTTTGGGGCGCTGATCGATGCTATTATCTCACAACAAATCTCTATCAGGGCTGCGGATGCGATTATGGCACGGGTACGTGCGGCCCTGCCGGAAGGGAAGGTGACGCCAGAAGCTCTGAGCGTCTTTGACTTCGAGCGTTTGCGCTCGCTCGGTCTCTCGACACAGAAGGCCCGCTATATCCTGAATCTCGTTGAGCATGTTTCCAGCGGCCAGCTTGAGTTAGGGCGACTTGCAGAACTGGATGATGAAGAGATTATTCGCCGGCTTACAGCCGTAAAAGGTATCGGGCGCTGGACGGCAGAGATGTGTCTGATTTTTACACTTGGGCGACCCGACGTATGGCCCGTTGATGACCTCGGCCTGGTGGATGGCGTGCGTTCGGCTTATCGGTTGCCTGAGCGTCCTACGAAGCAGGAGATGCGCGAGCGCGGCGAGGCCTGGCGGCCCTATCGCACATTCGCTACCTGGTATATGTGGGGATTGCGTCGGCTAGAAATGCAGGTTGTGCGTGAGAAGACGCGCATTGTCTCGCTTTAATCATTCCCCTTTTTCTTTCGCTACTCCGCATATATTGATCCTGAGCCTGATGAGACAGGGCCATAAAAGCTTTTTTCGGATGGTATGGCTCAATTTTTTATTTTGCTCCTTGTGTCGTACAATGCCAGGGAATGGATGGCGAAAAGAAAGAGTAGAAGCAATGAAGAGAGATGAATTCCTGGAGAAAGATCCGATGGCAAAGACACACGATTCCAACGCTACCCCGGCTGCGTCGCACTATACACACACGAATCGCCTGAGCAAAGAGACCAGCCCTTATCTTTTGCAGCATGCGCATAACCCCGTCGATTGGTACCCCTGGGGTGAGGAAGCTCTGCGAAAAGCAAAGGAGGAGGATAAGCCGATCCTGCTCAGCGTAGGCTATTCCGCCTGCCACTGGTGCCACGTTATGGAGCGCGAGTCGTTTGAGAACGAAGAGATCGCGGCTCTTATCAACAAGTATTTTGTGCCGATTAAAGTGGATCGCGAGGAGCGCCCTGATATCGATGGAATCTATATGCAGGCGGTTCAGACGCTGACTCATCAGGGGGGCTGGCCGATGACGGTCTTCCTGCTACCCGATGGGCGTCCTTTTTATGGAGGCACGTACTTCCCGCCGCGCGACCGTCTCTATGGCAGCCAGACCGTACCGGGTTTTCCGCGCGTCCTGCTGACTATGGCCGAACTCTATGCTAATCGGCGCGGAGAGATTGAGCAGCAGGCCGAAGAACTGGCCGCCTTTTTGCGCCAGAGTGGCAGCGTACCCCTGCGCACTCTGGGCGGCGTACCCTCCCTCGATGATGTACCGTTGGACCAGCTAGTTACTGCTGCCCGCGTGCTGGCAGAGAGTTTTGATGAGGTGTGGGGCGGTTTTGACGGCGCGCCCAAGTTTCCTAATGCAATGGTCCTGGAATTCTTGCTGCGCCTGCATCTCCATCGCCAGAGGGGCGAAATCAGTGAGGCCGTGAGTCCATCTGAGATGGAGATGGTTGAGACGACGCTTAAATGGATGGCTCATGGCGGTATCTACGATCAGCTTGGCGGAGGCTTTCATCGCTATTCGGTTGATGCCGAGTGGCTGGTGCCCCACTTTGAGAAAATGCTTTACGATAATGCTCTGCTCAGCCGCCTCTATCTGCACGCTTACCTGGCTACGGGCGAACCGTTCTACAGGCGCATTGCCGCCTCGACGCTTGACTATATCGTGCGTGAAATGACCTCGTCGGAGGGCGGTTTCTATTCAACCCAGGACGCCGATAGCGAGGGCGAGGAAGGCAAGTTCTTTCTCTGGACGCCTGCCGAGGTTGAGGCGTTGCTACCCGCTGAGGATGCACGCCTCTTTATGCTCTACTACGACGTGACTGAGCGCGGCAACTTCGAGGGCAAAAATATCCTGCACGTTGCCAAGAAGGCCGCAGCGGTTGCCGAAAGCGCCGGGGTGAGCGAGGACCATCTCAAAGAGGCGTTGCAGCGTGGGCGTTCTGCACTTTTTGCTGAGCGGGAGAAACGCGTCAAACCCGCTCGCGATGAGAAGATCCTGACCTCCTGGAATGGCCTGATGCTACGCAGTTTCGCCGAGGCTGCCCGCCATCTCCAGCGTGCGGATTATCTTCAGGTGGCCCGGCGCAACGCCGAATTTCTGCTGAGCAATATGCAGGGCGATGGGCGTTTGCTACGCACGTACAAGGATGGGAAGGCTCATCTCAACGGCTACCTGGAAGATTATGTTTTCCTGGCTGCTGGCCTGCTGGCCCTCTACGAGGCTGATTTTGACCCGCGCTGGTTTCGCGAGGCCCGCCGTCTGGTGGACGAGGCGATCCGGCTCTTTGCCGACGAGCAGAACAGCGGCTTTTTCGATACCGGCAACGATCACGAAGAGTTGCTCAGCCGCCCTAAAGATATCACGGATAATGCCACGCCCTCTGGTAATAGCGTAGCGGCCGAGGTTTTGCTTCGTCTGGCCGCCTGGACGGGCGAGGAGGATTATCGCCAGCGTGCAGACGACTACCTGCGCGCGTTGAGCGACGCGATGGTGAAGCGCCCTCAGTGGTTCGGTCACGCTTTATGCGCGCTGGACTTTGCCCTCTCGCCTGTGCGCGAGATCGCTATTTCCGGTGATCTCCAACTGCCGAGCACACAGAACCTGCTGGCCGAAGTCAGCAAGCGCTATCTACCCAATAGCGTTCTGGCCTGCGCTGCTCCCGACAACACTGTGGCCGCGCAAACGATTCCCCTGCTCGCCGGGCGTCCGCTCAGGGATGGCCAGCCCTGCGCCTACGTCTGCCAGCATTTCGCTTGCCAGGCTCCGGTGACAAGCGGGGAAGAGTTGGCAAAGTTAATCTGAGAAAGGAAAAAGGTTAAGAATGGAAGCCAGAATGAATTATGTCAGGGTTGCCCCCGGTGTCTACAAAGCCATGCAACGGTTGCAGACATATGTAGATGAGTGTAGCCTTGAGCCGTTGCTCAAGGAACTGGTCAAGGTGCGCGCCTCGCAGCTTAACGGTTGCGCCTACTGCCTGGATATGCATACTCAGGACGCGCGCTCTCTGGGCGAAACCGAGCAGCGCCTCTACGCGCTTTCCGCCTGGCAGGAGACGCCCTTTTTTACCGAGCGCGAACGCGCGGCCCTGCTCTGGACCGAGAAGGTCACGCTGATTTCAATCGATCATGTGCCCGATGAGGTGTACGAACAGGTGCGCAAACATTTCACTGAGGAAGAGCTGGCCGATCTAACCCTGGTAGTTGCAACCATCAACGCCTGGAATCGCCTCGCGATCAGTTTTCGCTCTGTGCCCGGCAATTATACGCCGAAAAAATATGTGTAGGCACCTGTAGGCTACTCCTGGTGCTGGAAAGGCTCGTATTGTTGTAGTGTTGATGAGTATGGCTGCGGATGTGCCCATGCCTGTTGTCCTGGAGATGGCATCTGCTTGAAGGTTCTGTTAAGCAGGTTCTCGACCATACGTGCATTGGGGATGCCAGCCAGCTTATCAATGATCGTGATGCGAGCAGCGCCAACAGCGAAAGTGTGCGGCAATCCATAGCTCACATCGCCCCAGCCATCGCCAGTCTCTATGAGCTGGATTGCGCCCATGTCTTCGGCTGTGTGGGACGTGACATTAAGGCCCTGGGGGTTGGCGACCATGACAATAATGCGCTGGTTGGTAACAGCGTAGGTAGTGTGGCGCAGGTCGCTAGCCAGCTTGCGGTAGAGACGAAGATATGCATAGAGGACGAGCACTAAGAGCAACAGCATGCAGATAACGAGGAAAATGGGTGCGAGGAGAAGCCCATTTCGTGTTCCAAAATAGGTCTCGACACAAAAATAGAGAAGGTATGCCAGGGCGGCAATAATACACACCAGAAGAACATAGGTATAGATGTGATCATCTTGCCTGACCTGGCGTCGAGGGTCAGGGCGTCCCCACCAGAGCAGTTGCTCGCCCGGTCGTAATTCACGCAAGACAGAGGGATCAACGGTTTGTGGCTCCAGTTGCATAGAACAGGTCACCTTTTATTCCATATATTGTTGTGGCGTCGGCGGATATTGCTGAGGGTGCCAGATCGGAGCCGAGGGCGTTGCGGACGGCGTAACTTTGAATGTCCTGGTAAGGATATCGGCCACCTTCTGCACTTCGGGGATACCCACCAGCTTCTCTACGAGAGTGAGCGTGCGCGCTCCTTGCTGGACGTGGCGTGGTTTGCCAAAACTCACGTCGCCCCAGCCATCGCCCGTCTCAACGCGGTTAATCTGGCCGATGTCGTTGGCTCCATAAGAGTTTACCACGAAGCCCTGCGTGCCGGCCGTCATGACAATGACACGCTGGTTGGTGATGCCGTAGATGGTGTGGCGCAGATTGGTGATATATTTCTGCGCCGTGGAATATGCCGCATAAATACGATAGAGATTGAGGCCCAGTAACCCGATAGCGACGATCAGCAAGAGAATAGTAAATGGATCGGGTTCTGAGAGTAGCGAATTCTCTTCGTAGAGCAGATGAATATCGAAAGCGACAAGAAAGAGCATCAAGACGGCCAGAATGCCATTGACAATATACACGACAGTGGCAGTACTGGCGGCTTTCGCCCTGCGCGACAGTTCAGGTTTGCCCCACCATAGCAATTGCTCGCCCGGTTTCACTTCATTTTGCAGATAATCGATCATAACTGATTGTGGTTGCATTTTTATCATCTCCTCTAAAAGCACTTTATAATTGCTCAGCAGTTATTTTATCATAGAGAAAAGTAAATGAATAGCTCTCCACTACCTGATTCCTACCTCTTCGACTATGCTATACTAATCAGTATATGCAATCACCCGTCGTAGAATAGCCATTCCCAGGGGAGGCTTTGCCATGGATTTTACCTACTCAGAGAAGGTTCAAACCCTCCGCCAGCAGGTCAGCGACTTTATGGATCGTTATATTTACCCCAATCAGCAGATCTACCGCGATCAGCTTGCCGCCTCGCACGACCCTCATCGCCATGCTGAGATTATCGATGAACTCAAAGCGAAGGCGAGGGCGCAGGGCCTCTGGAATCTCTTCTTACCCGATAAGGGGTACGGTGCTGGCTTGAACAATCTGGAATACGCGCCGTTGGCCGAAATCATGGGCCGCGTTGGCTGGGCTTCCGAGGTCTTTAACTGCGCCGCGCCGGATACCGGCAATATGGAGATTCTGGCGCAGTTTGGTACGCCGGAGCAGAAGAAGCAATGGCTGGAGCCGCTGCTCAATGGAGAGATTCGTTCGGCTTTTGCCATGACCGAACCGGCTGTAGCCAGCTCTGACGCTACGAATATTCAGCTCTCAATTACGCGTCAGGGCGATGAGTACGTGCTCAATGGGCGCAAATGGTGGATTTCCGGGGCCGCGCGCCCGCGCTGCAAGATCTTCATCGTGATGGGCAAGACCAGTCCGCAGAACCCCGATCGTCATCGCCAGCAGAGCATGATCCTGGTGCCGCGCGACACGCCGGGGGTAACGATTGTACGCAGCCTGCCTGTGATGGGCTATATGGATAACGAGAGCCATTGCGAGGTCCTTTTCGAGAACGTACGCGTGCCGGTCTCGAACCTGCTGGGTGAGGAGGGCAGCGGCTTTGCCATTGCCCAGGCCCGCCTGGGTCCTGGCCGCATTCATCACTGTATGCGCTCGATTGGCGCGGCGCAGTACGCGCTCGAATTGATGTGTCAGCGCGCAGTCAGTCGTGTAGCTTTTGGCAAATCCCTGGCGGAGCAGGGCGTCATTCAAGAATGGATTGCTACTTCGCTGATGGAGATCGAGCAGGCGCGGCTCCTGACCCTCAAGGCTGCCTGGGCTATCGATACCCTGGGCAAGAAGGCCGCGCAGCAAGAGATTGCCATGATTAAAGTCGTGGTGCCTGAGATGCTGACGAACGTAGTCAATCGCGCCATCCAGGTCTTCGGGGCAGCGGGCATGAGCGATGATTTTCCCCTGGCCTCGATGTGGGCGCATGGCCGCACGATGCATATTGTAGATGGCCCCGACGAGGTGCATAAACGAGCAATCGCGCGCAAGCTGCTGCGCCAGTATCAGAAGTAAAGCAGAGATTGTAGTGTGCAGGAGGCAGAAGAACAATGAGTATCTACGAAGATACGATTGAGGTGCGCAACGGTGAGCAGCTTGATTGGGCGAAGGTCGAGCTGTATTTGCGCATGCATATCCCGGATATTGATGCCAGCCCATTGGAAGTGCGCCAGTTTCCTTCTGGTGCTTCTAACCTGACCTATCTGGTGCGCATTGGCGAATGGGAGGGAGTATTGCGCCGCCCGCCCTTCGGCCCGCTTGCTCCAAAGGCGCATGATATGCGGCGCGAGGCGGGCCTGCTGGAGCGTATCCATCCAGTCTTTCCCCTCGCTCCCCAGCCCTATATCTTTTGCGATGACCGCGCAATCATGGATGTGCCTTTCTATGTGATGGAGCGGCGTCGGGGCTTTGTGATCAACGACGCTTTTCCGGCGGATGTAGAGGCAACGCCTGAACTCTGCCGGAGCCTCTCCGAGCAGGTGGTCGATACGCTGGTGGAGATTCATGCGGTCGATTGGCGGGCCGCTGGTCTGGCCGAGTTTGGGCATCCAGAAGGTTTCCTGGAGCGGCAAGTCAAGAGCTGGATCGAGCGCTACTACCGCTCGCAGACCGATGAGAGTCCTGATGTTGAATCGCTGGCTCGCTGGTTGGTCGAGCACATCCCGGCCAGTCCTGCGCCGGCGCTGATCCATAACGATTATAAACTCAATAATATGATGATGAGCACTGAAGATCCCGCGCAGCCGGTTGCTGTGCTGGATTGGGAGATGACCACGATTGGTGATCCGCTCTTCGACCTGGCGATCTCGCTGGTCTACTGGGTGCAGCAGGATGATCCGCAAGAATTGCGCGTAATCCTGCCCACCGTCACCCACCAACCCGGCTTCTTCAGCCGCGCCGAGTTCATGGAGCGCTACGCTGCAAAAAGCGGGCGCGACCTCTCCTCCATGCATTTTTATATGACCTTTGCCTATTTCAAGCTGGCGGTCATTCTGCAGCAGATCTACGTGCGCTGGAAACGCGGGCAGACACAGGACCCGCGCTTCGCCATCTTTGGTTCGCGCATCACCACTCTGGTCGAGTACACTGCGCGGCTGGTCGAGCGGGGTAGCGTCTAGCTACCACTGATCCCAGTGCAAAACCTCGTCCAGTGGTTTGCGTGGACCCGGCTTGAAGTCCGTGCCGATAGTATAGGCCACGGGGATCAGCGCGGCCTGGGTGACTTTTTCGTAGGGAATGCCCAGGACTTCCGCGGCCTCTTTCTCGCGAAGGAGGTGCAGGGTCGTCCAGGCCGTACCCAAACCACGCGCGCGAGCGGCTAGCATAAAGCTCCAAACGGCCGGCAAGATTGAGCCCCAGACGCCTGCTTGCCTGGCGCTGGGCACTCCATCGAGTCGGCCTTCGATGCAGGGTACGACAAGCACTGGAACTTCGTGCATATGCACAGCGAGATGTTGGGCAGAGCTTAAAATACGCGCTTGCTTGCGCGCCAGTTCGGGATCTCGCGGCGTTGGCTGCTTGCTCTGTCCAGCATTAAAGCCATAGACGGCCTCCATGCCCTGGCGATAGAATTCACCAAGCGCTTTGCGTTTATCGGCGTCGGTCACAACGATGAAATGCCAGCGTTGAGAGTTGCTCCCGGTGGGAGCCTGCACCGCCAGTTCCACACATTCTCGAATAAGCTCAGGCTCGACCGGGCGCGTAAGGTCCAGACGTTTGCGCACAGCCCGCGTGGTAGAAAGAAGCTGGTCGGGGGTAAGGTCAAGTAAAGTCATAGTGTTCTCCGTTATCCAGGTAGAAATACAGTGCAGTGTAGAACTGCTCGTATCATAACATATACCCTGTTCAGGCGTCATGACCAGATGATTTCCCTCCATTTCGTGTAACTTTGTAACTTTTCTGGTCTGGAGAAATGGATGCAGCTCAGTGCAAGTCAAAGGTGGGCATGGAAGAGTAGTCCATATGTTTTGATGCCGGCAAAACATATATGGTAATATAGCATTTGAGCGTTTTTCTATGAGGAGTATTTCTATGACCATCGATGCGATGTTTACCCGGTTTCCGCGCCTGGAAACACCCAGGCTGGTGCTACGGCAGATCCAGCCAGAGGATGCAGAGGCAATTTTTGCCACCTTCTCTGATGAGCAAGTCATGGAGTTCTATGGACACCTGCCTCACCGGTCTGTGGAAGATTCGCGTGAGTTGATCCGGCAGCAACAGGCCTGGTATGCGAAACGCGAGGGTATCCGTTGGGGTATTACGCGCAAGGGTGAGGATCGGGTGATTGGCTCCTGCGGCTTCTATCTTTTCGATCTCGACTCTCAGCATGCTGAAACCGGCTACGAGCTTAACCGGGCTTTCTGGCGACAGGGGATTATGACCGAAGCGATGTCTGCTATTCTCACCTATGCCTTTACAGAGTTGAGTTTGCATCGTATCGAGGCTGTGGTCGATGATGTGAACGAGCGCTCCAAAGGCTTGTTGAAAAAGCTTGGCTTTACTCACGAAGGGACGCTGCGCAAGCGTTTCTACTTTCGCGAGCGTTTCTGGGACGAGCATTATTTTGGCTTACTCAGTGATGAGTGGCATCCAGGTACATTGTAACGAAGAGCAAGCTGCTCAGTAGTGAGAGAATCCATGTTTTTATCTGAAGACAGGAGATATTCATGGCAGCAGCAGAGCAATCAAGGAGAGGCGTGATGTATCTCGTCAGCTGCGCCACATCATCGACGCCGCTGATTTATGACTATGTGAGCGCTGCTCAGACTGCCGGCTGGGATGTGCATGTGCTGCTGACGCCCAGCGCGCGGCCTTTTGTCGATGAATCGCGCCTGGCTGCCATGAGCGGGCACAAAGTCTGGAGTGAGTTCCAGCGTCCCGGCGAGCTGGATATCTGGCCTCCCGCCGATGTCGTGGTTGTCTTCCCGGCCTCTTTCAATACACTTGGCAAGTGGGCGATGGGCATCAGCGATACTTTTGCTCTAAGCTGGCTGAACCACTATACTGGCCTGCGCAAGCCGATTGTTGCTGTGCCCTGTTTTCGCACCGGCAGCGGCCTCGACACGCACCCGGCGCTGGCGCGCAATCTGCGTCTCCTGCGCCGCTACGGCATTCGTGTGATCTATGAGCCTGAAACCTATCCGCCTAAGAACCAGGTGCCCCCATCTGTCATACTCGCGGCCCTGGATGAATTGATCGCGCAGAAACAATAGGAAGGAACTTTGCCATGCAAGAACATGAAACCAGGCGTCTCAGGCTGATTCCGTTCTCGCTTGAATTGAGGAAGGCTGCGCTGGCCGATAAGGACCGGCTGGCCGAACTGCTTGGCGTGCGTGTGCCTGCCTCCTGGCCTGGGCCAGATCTGGCGGAGGCGCTGCCGTTTTTTATTTCAGAGGTAGAGAAGCATCCTACGTTGCCTATCTGGGATGGGCTGATCATCCATAAAGAAGACGCGACCCTCATTGGCGATATGGGCTTTAAGGGTGGCCCGGACGCGCATGGACGACTCGAAATTGGCTACAGCATTATCCCGGAGTATCGCAATCAGGGCTATGCGACCGAGATGGCCTGCCATCTGATCGGGTGGGCCTGGCAACAGCCTGGAGTAACCTCTGTAGTCGCTGAGTGCCTGGATAATAATCTTGGCTCGATCCGAGTGCTGGAGAAAGTAGGGATGCGCCGGCTAGGAGCAGAGGGTTCGATGCTGCGTTGGGAAGTTCGCAGGACGCCGTAAGGTCATGTAACTGCTGGGAGCGTTGTGTGCCAAATATGCTTCAAGTATGCTGCACACAACGCTCCCAGGCAGTTACGCGGTTCATCCTTGCTTTTCGATGAACTCGCCTTCGATCATAATCTTGATTTCGTCGCTGACGACCCATTTGCCGTCGAGCATCGCGCTGAAAGACATGCCGAAATCTTTACGGTTGATTTGCCCCTCCGCGCTGTAAGCAATTCTATGGCCCATGTGGGGGTCGTTGAATTCTCCATATTTCAGCACGGAAAGCGTTACCGGCTTCGTCACACTCTTGATAGTCAGGTCACCGGTGACGGTATAGCGGTCCTGGCCGGAGGTTTCGATCTTTGTGCTTTTGAACGTCATGGTTGGATATGTGTCGGCTTCCAGGAAATTCGATGAGCGCAGGTCGTTGTCGCGCGCGTCATTATGCGTCTTGATGCTTTTTGTTTGAATTGTGACTTCGACCGCAGAGGCCGTAGGATTGTCGGGGTAAATGGTGCCGGTCGCGCTGACATCGGTAAAGAGGCCCCGCACAGTCATCATGCCCAAATGCCTGGCGGCGAACTCGACCTGTGTGTGATAAGGGTCAAACTGCCAGACTCCGGGCCTGGAAGCTGCTTCTTCAGGATGAGTTGTCATCTGATAGTCCCTTTCTTTCTCAGTTAGTTACGAAAAAGCTGTAGCTTAATAGACAGCCGTTGCTTATAATTCTATAGCTTGAATAGATAAGAATCAATACTGAGGGTATGGCTTGCTCTCGATGCTTTGCCCGCCTGATTACGAAAAAGAGGAATCATTTGGCGTATAGATGCCCGCTGTGCTATGATTCGTTCGACGATAGTGACCCCTGCTATTACTGGACTGATAGGAATGCTCTTCTTCAAAGATGAAGAGGAACGAGGTGTCGTATGGATGAATCACGCCTACTTATGCCGGAGGTGGAAGAACGCGCGCTGGCTGCGAAGCTGCTGGAAAATTTCATGCCCACACAACTCGCCGAGAGGCTGGCTGTTCTGACCACTGGTTACACGCCGAACCCTGGCCAGGAGCAGAAAGAGCCGAGCTATTACGATTATCCCGTGCTCAAAGCTCCAGTCTGGAAGTGGGAGATTATCTGGTATTTCTTCTTTGGTGGCCTGGCTGCCGGTTGTTATGTGATCGCCAGCATTGCTTCACTCTTTGGCTCGGCAGAAGATCGTGCGGTCGTGCGCGCTGGTTATTATGCCTCGCTGCTGGCGTTGCTGCCGTGTCCACCCCTGCTTATTAAAGATCTTGGTAGACCTGAACGTTTCTTACACATGTTGCGCATCTTTCGCGTGAAATCACCAATGTCAATGGGTGTGTACGGGCTCGTCAGCCTCTCAGCCTTTAGCGGGCTTGCCGCGGTCATTCAGGGGGCGCGAGATGGACTGCTGGGCGTGTGGTGGGGTGCTCGCTGGCTGGCGAAATTGCCTCAGAAATTGCTGGCTGTACCAGGTACATTCTGTGCGCTCTTTTTGGGCGGCTATACCGGCGTCTTGTTAGCTGCAACCAGCGTGCCACTCTGGTCACGCAGTAAGCTCTTAGGAAGCGTCTTCATCTCTTCCGCTATCTCGACTAGCTCGGCGCTGATGAGCCTGATCCTGCATCTTGTTGGAGCGCCGGGCAGGACGTTGCGTAAGCTGGGGCGCCTGGAATGGACTGCGCTGCTGGTCGAAATGACCGGGCTGCTTGCTTTCTTGCGTGGTTCTGGCCGCGCCGCGCGTCCTCTGGTTGGTACTGGACCCGGCGAGAAAGGGCGTACATTCTGGGGGTTGGTTTTCGGCAGTGGGCTTCTGCTGCCCTGGCTGCTACAAAGCGTCGGTCTTTTTGGCAAGCATACAGAAAAGCGCAAACGTGGGCGCGGCATCCTGATCTCATTGCTCGTGCTCATCGGCGGCTATTTCCTGCGCAAAACCATCGTCGAGGCTGGCCACACCTCCAGCAAAGATGCGCGCACAACGCTGTGGCACGCCCGATCTAAAGGCGAATGGCGGTAACTACACCAGCTGAAGAAACGTCAATCAAGTAACCCGTCTGGCCAGCTACAAGACCTGGATGGGCTTTCGAGCCAAACAGGCTACCCGCAGCTTTCTCGATCCGTGGACGGCCTTCGAGATGGACTAGCTGTTGGCTGCCCGCGAGGTGGCCGAAGCAGTCCATCATGGGTTCAAAGAGCAGGCGTTCACTGTCCTCGCTCAGACCTACGAAGGGCACCTGTTGTTTCATCCCGGCCGCGCGTAACTCCTGGACCCTGGTGGAAACGATCTTCTTGTTGGGCTTGATGCACTTGATATCTGCACACCATCTGCTACGGGGGTTCTTGCTTCCAGATAGCCGGATTGGGCAAGGTTCGGGCCGGCGCAGGTTCGACCTCGACCGGAGGATCGGGCGACATAGCCTTCGCTCCTTCCGACAGAACTGCATAGATCATTCCATCGATGGCAGTCTAGCAGAAAACCGAGCCGGTGCTCAAGCAAAGTGGCCTCACTAATTGCTGGGGAGGCCATTGACTTTTAACACTCATTGCACGGGTCGTGATTATCCTGCAATTGATGGGGGAGATCTCTGCGAAAATTATGATCGTTTTCATATGGCTTCTGTGAAATACGGCATAGTGTTCACCTGCACTGTGCGCTATATTAAGAGTAAACGATGTTTCATCTTGTTCAAGTAATAAAGGTGAATTTATGGAAGAATATGGTATCAGGGAGGTATTTGGAGCATATTATCTTATTGACAGAGTGAGTGTGGATAACTGCTCCAGCATATATGTAGGGAAGCATGTACAATATAAATGCGTGATCATCAAGATCTTTCGCGCCCGGTTTACCGAAAGCGAAGCTGCTCTTTTTATCCAAAACGCTGGCGTGCTTACGCGTTTGCGCCATCCCCACTTGCCTCACGTTGTGGAAGTGGGCGTGACCGATGGCCACCCTTTCGTCGCCATGGAATATACGCCGCGGGTAACTCTGCGCCAGCGCTACCCCGCGCAGAGCAGAGCAACGCTAGAGGATGTGTTACCGTATGTCAGACAAATCGCTCAGGCGCTGGACTACCTTCACGCGCACTCGTTGGTCTACGCTGAACTGACGCCCGAAAATGTTTGGCTCAGCCCTGCTGGCCGGGTCTTGCTCGGCGACGTAGGGACTGCTTCATTGGTCCAGCGTATGCAACATGCATCGGCTGGCACGCTGGATGGGACTGTTGGCTATCTGGCTCCAGAGCAGATCAACGGGCAAGTGTGTCCGGCCAGCGACCAGTACGCGTTAGCTATTATGCTCTACGAATGGCTATGTGGGGCGTGTCCGTTCAGTGGAACGATACTTGAGGTTGCGAGCAAGCACCTTTTGCAACCGGTTCCCTCCTTGCGAGAACAGGTACCGACCATCCCATCTGCTGTTGAGCAAGTGGTGCTGAGTGCGCTGGAGAAAGATCCGCAAGGGCGCTTTCCTTCCGTTTGTTCGTTCGCCGATGCACTTGAGCGCGCCTATCGGTTCGTGCCACCTCCTGTGCTCGAAATGGGGATCTCACAGGTTGTGCCTCTCGGAGCAGAACAGGCCGTGTCGGCCACTCCCTTGCCTGAAGCTGAACAGCCGAATGCTTCACCCACCAGTTCTTTCCCACCGCCGCCTGACCAGGGACTGGCTTTTTCTACTCCCATTGCTCCTCCTCCTCCGGCATTTTTCCGTCCTCCCACGCCTGGCATGTCTACACAGTCATCTCAACGAGGATTCATTGCTGGAATACTGGTCATCATTCTAGTTATTATTCTGGGAGGGGTGGTTGCAGAAATCAATACGGCAAGGTCACAAATGGGAGGAGTGACTGCAGGAACCAATGCGGCGGGGTCATGGGCATCTCCCACCGCGAGCGTTTCTTCAGGAACGCCTGCTTCGGTGCCGTCGGTTCCTCTCTCACAGCTTCTTGTTGTATATACATTTGGTAATCTCTATGCTGTGAACGCGAACAGCGGGGCCATTCTCTGGAGTTTTCAGGAAACCGCTTTCGCACCGCCAGTCGTGGCGAATGGCCAGGTCTATGTTCTGCTTGCCAACTCAGCCACCAGTTCATCACCTGAGGTTGTCGACGTCGATGAAGTGAGCGGAAAGCAACGCTGGTCTTACGCCGTAGGCAGCAGTTTTGGCAGGCTTGGAGTAGCCGGAGATATAGTAGTGGCTGCGGTCTGGAACCAGGATATCCTGGGGTTAAACGCGCAAACAGGGGCAAAGCGCTGGCAAATGACTATCGATGACATGGTAAGCCCTGGTTTGCTGACAGTCAGCGGAGAAACGGTTCTGGTCTCAACTTCTCTCGGCGTTGAGGATGCTGTTGATGCGACCAATGGACATATCCTCTGGCATGTTAACCAGGGGGATTCCGAAGCAGCCGCTGTGCCAGGCACCGTTTATATTCCTACATCTTGTGGCGCAACTGGTACCAATAGCGCCAATTTTTGTCTCGGTGCTTACGATAGCATATCCGGTGCGCAACGTTGGCTCTCGCCAGCAGGTCGACTTGATTGCGCAACACATACCTTCTGCAACACTACAATCCCCCTGGATAACGAGACGTGCGTAGGAGGGAATGTAGTGTATCAGATCTACGACACCATGCTTAACAACTTCAATGGTGTGATCTCCCAGGAACAGGGGCTGGATGCTTTTAACGCCAGCACCGGTCGCTTATTGTGGCAGTACGCCCTCCCGGCTCCCACCAGCACAGCTGGGAAGCCTGCTCCAAGTGTCCCGAATAATACGTTGCTAGGGTCGAGTAGTACGGCCTTCTACCTGGAAGACACCGCTGGCACCTTGATGGCGCTGTCTGCCTCCAACCATGCGCTTCTGTGGAAGTACAACAGTCCCAACGGGAAAGCGACTCAGTTCGTCGAGAGCGATGGAGTACTTGCCCTGGTTTACACCAATATGGTTGTTGCCCTGAACCCACAAACCGGTTCTCAATTGTGGAGTAAGTCGCTCGGGTAATTGCTACAGAGCGTTGTCGTTTCATTCTATGCTGAACTTTTTGTGTACAGAGAATCGAGGTTCATCATGGATATGCCTGATCTTGGAGAAGATACACCGTATCGCGTCATCCGTCTATTAGGTAAGGGGAGCATTGCCGATGTCTTCCTGGCCGAAGAACGCTCGACAGGGGGCAAGGTCGTCCTCAAAGTGCTGCGCATGCCGTTGTCTCAGACTGAGCTAGAAACATTTCTGCAGCATGTACAGGCGCTCTCTCGGATCCTGCATCCCTATCTGCTGCGTATCCTGAACTATGGCAGCACCGCCCAGAAGCCGTTTCTGGTCACAGAACATGCTCCTCAAGGGTCGCTGCGTCAGCGTATCCTGCCGGGAACCCGGCTCACGCCAGATCTCGTGCTGTCGTATGTGAAACAGGTGGCCGATGCCTTGCACCACCTGCATCAGCAGCATATGCTCCACCTCAATCTGAAACCGGAGAATCTCCTGCTTGGGCAGAGCGGAGCAATTCTGCTGAGCGATGCCGGCTTGCTTGCGGCGCTGCCGGGTGCCCACACGCAGTTTTCGGCAGATCTAGCAGGGAGCGCATCGTACCTGGCTCCGGAGCAGATTCAGGGAACAGCTACGGAGGCTAGCGATCAATACGCTCTGGGTTGTATGGTCTATGAGTGGTTGAGTGGAACGCCGCCATTCAGCGGCTCGTTTGCCGAAGTGGTAAAGCAGCAGCTTCTCACACAGCCACCTCTTTTGCGTACGCGTGTGCCGGAACTTTCCCCATTGCTTGAGCAAATAGTAGCGATAGCGCTGGCCAAAAATCCGGCTGACCGCTTTGCGACGATCCAGGCTTTTGCGCGCGCTTTTGAGAACGCGTGTTATGATACGACTGCTTCTCCAACTGCCGGAACAAGCGCTTCCAATTCTCCGCCATTGGCTCAACAGGCAGCGAGCAGCGGATCCGCGCAATCAGCGCAACATATTGCAGCTGATAAAGAAGGCACGCGACTGATTCAGCCAGCCGCGAGCAGTAAAGTAGTTGAGCAGGGAGCAGATGATAAAGGGACTGCGCAATCAGGGCAGCAGCCCGCCGTATCCCAGAAGCCTGCTGTGCCCGCGCAGCAAGCCGTGTCCGGCAAAATCTCCATGCTGTTCACCTGTCCTGGATGTGGCCGACCCACTCCACACTCAGCCGGAACGAGCTGCCCGGCCTGTGGATATCCGCTCGATCCTGCCCAGGAGCGCGCTATGTTGGACACTGTGTTGCGCGATTTACAGCCCCTCGCGTATACCGGTGGAGCGTTTTTGCCCATTGCCAGCCTGGCGCAGCTTTCCGATGTGTCTATGACGGCGCTCAGACGCGTGGCGAACAACGGAGGCGCACATGTCTCCGTCTCCTGGTTGATCCAACACTACCAGAACCGCATGCAGGCTTTGCGTGCTCAGCGTACTGCCCCGACTGCCCTTGCACCTGGAGCATCATCCCTGAAATCTCCTGGTGCCCCTGCCACGCAAACGGCTGCTCGGCAGCGCAACGCGAGCGCCAGCAAGCAGCCACAGGCGGCTTCCACGCCGGCTGCCGCGAACTTTACACAGCAACAACCCTCAGCATCGGCACCAACGTCTCATCCCGGATTCATTCCTGCGCCTCCCTCGGAGCGTCCGCTGCCTCTGCCGCGCGTGCCCCGTCCTGGCCCGGTTACCGCGCTGCGCCCGCTTATCGAATCGCCCGCCGGATTGATGGTGGCGCTGGGTACATTCCTCCTGCTGATCGCCATTCTGGTGCTACCTTTTGCTTTTCCTGGCGAGCCATTGTCACTACTGATTACCTTTGGCGCGCAGGTCTTCTTTGCGTTTATGACGGTTGCTACCCACCGTTCAGCCCGCTTCCGCGAATTTGCCGGCATCTACGCTGGCTTCTTTGCGCTCACTGTGCCTTTGCTGGCTCTGGATGCTTTCCAGAGTGATCTGACCACTGATATTCCGTTACTCATCGGCTTGGCCGCGCTGTATGCCACGATCACCTATGGTGCCTTTGCCGTCACGCAACGCTTCAGCCCATTTAGCGTGCTCTCCCTCACTGCTCTCTTTGTCGCCGATATCACGCTGATGCCGGCCATAACCGGCTCACAGCAATGGACGGCTGGCTCGTTGTTATGCCTGGCACTCCTGCTGCTGCCTGCTCTGTCACGCCATGAGCACGCTCCTCACCTACCTCTGGAGCGCCTCTTCGAGACGTCCTGGGATGTCCTGCGCCGTGCCTGCGCGACCTTTTCCTGGCTGGTTGCGGGAGCGACAGCCTGTTTGTATATCCCGTTGACCATCTCTTCCATTCTGAGCTCGCTGTCCTATTCCACACAAAGCAGCGTTGATTTCGTGCAGGAGG
>DATGKW010000203.1:0-11866 GCA_035294465.1 Ktedonobacteraceae bacterium
AAGTCACACAGATAAAAGTCTGGCTAGTTCCTGCTCAAAAATGGTAGAAGCGTGCTGGCCGAAGAGGGCGAAGATCACCTGGCGCAGGCTGGTTGGCTTCTTGATATGTTCGATCACGGTTGAAAGCGCGATGGGCGCCGCCAGCGTGAGCGGATAGCCATAGGCCCCGGTGCTGAGCGAAGGAAAGACGATACTCCGCACCCGATACTTCTCCGCAAGATCGAGGCAGCTTTGGTAAGCGCTGCGCAACAGGCGTTCATCTGCGGGACTGCCGGAGTAGATCGGCCCCACAGCGTGAAAAATGTACTTCGCCGGTAAATTGCCCGCGCTCGTTGCTACCGCATTGCCGGTAGGGCAACCGCCAATCTTGCGGCACTCCGCTATGATCGACGGCCCGGCGGCCCGGTGAATCGCGCCATCGACGCCACCTCCACCTGCCAATGCCGAGTTGGCCGCGTTCACGATTGCTTCCGCCTGCACCTTTGTAATGTCGCTCTCTTGCAGAGCGAGCACAACCCCATTGATTGTACGTGTAGACATACATACTTCTCTTTTCAGCATAATCTGTCAACGTTACATATCATATTCTATAGAGAACGGCTTGATCCCCTCGCCTTCTGTCCCACCACCATCCCTCATTTGAGAATTTTTTCTCCGATTCGTATCTTCACATTACCACATTACATCTCCACGCGCATCGTCCCATCGGCCGTTTTTTTAATGTGCTTCCCTGTATGCTCTGCTTGTGAGCCAGGGGCAGTGAATATCAATTGCCTCTCTCGGAAGTTGAAACATTTTGTCAGCAAGAAAGGATTGATGAAGAACTATGAGCCAGGGATGAAACTGCTCCTCGCTCAGATCTGAGCGAGGAGCAGTTTCATCCCGCTCCATCTCTGTCCAAAGTCTTTTCCTCACAGCAGCAACCCGAACGGCTCCTCTAGCAGCTTCTTCACCTCCTGCAAGAAACGTGCGGCTATCGCGCCGTCGAGCGCTCGGTGATCGGACGAAAGCGTGACCTTCATGCGTTCGCGCACAACAACCTGCCCGTCGATGACTGCGGGCGTGGGTGTGATTGAACCGACCGCCAGGATCGCCGATTCGGGCGGATTAATCACGGCGGTAAAGCTCTCGACATCGAACATGCCCAGGTTGCTGATAGTAAAGGTTCCCCCGCTCAGATCTTCGGGTTTGAGCTTGTTGGAGCGCGCGGCCTCGGCCAGTCGCCGGGATTCGCGCGCGATATCCAGAATGCCGCGTTTGTCAGCATTGTGCAACACGGGCACGATCAAACCCTGTTCCAGCGCGACTGCGACGCCGATGTGAACCTGCTTCTTCTGGATAAGCTTATCCTCAGCGAAGGAGACATTGACCTGCGGCATACGTAACAGAGCGATGGCTACCGCTTTGATGATCAGGTCGTTAAAGCTTACCTTGATCGGGTTGGGATCGGTCGCGGCAAACTCGTTGATCTGCTTGCGCAGCTCGCCCAGTTTGCCGGTATCGATTACGCTGGTAACGTAGAAGTGGGGCGCGCTCTGCATGCTCTGCGCCAGGCGTTTCGCGATAGTGCGCCGCATGGAGGTTAACGGTATTTCGACGACCTCTGCGGTGTCGATGCCTGCGGGCACTGCTTCCGGCACGAAAGGCGCAGCGACCGGGGCAGCCGGCGCGGCCTGCTTGAGCGCGGCCTCGATATCTAGCTTGATGATGCGCCCGTTAGGACCGGTGCCGCGGATCTGGCGATAGTCAACCTCGTGCTCTTCGGCGAATCTACGCGCCAATGGCGAGATGAAGATACGCCCACCTGTGCTGGTAGTTGGCTGTGCTGCCGGAGCTGGTGCGGTGGCTACCTGTGTCCGAGAAGATGGCGCCGTTGGTACAGCTTTGCTCTGCGCTTTTGGCGCGCTGGCTTTTGCCGCTGCGCCATTACCGCTTGCCTCGCCTGGCAGTGGCTCATCGGCAGCGCCAATATAGGCAATACTGGCACCAATGGGCGCAGACTCGCCTTCTTTGACCAGAATCTTGCGCAAGATACCGCTAGCGAAGGCTTCGATCTCGATATTGACCTTGTCAGTCTCGACCTCGGCCAGCGCCTCGCCTTTTTTGACCGTATCGCCCTCGTGTTTGAGCCAGTGCAGAATCTTGCCCTCTTCCATTGTATCGCCCATCTTGGGCATTTCAACCGTTTTCATGGCTGCTCTCCCTTCTAACTCCGCACCAGGGCCGCAGGCACGATTCGGCGCGCAGCCTCGATCACATCATCTTTGCGGGGAATGGCCAGGCGCTCTAAAGGCTTCGAGTAGGGCATGGGTACGTCCGCTCCGTGGATATGCTCGATAGGCGCGTCCAGGTAATCAAAACTATGTTCGTAGATGAGCGCGGCCAGGCCCTGACCGGTTCCGTAATACTTCCAGCCTTCCTCGGCAATGATCACGCGGTTGGTCTTTTTCACCGAGTCCACAAGCAGGTCAATATCGATTGGACGTACACTGCGCAGGTCGATTACCTCGGCCTCAATTCCCTCCTTTGCCAGGTCCTCCGCTGCCTGCTCGCATATGTGAACCATGCGTGAGAAAGAAATGATCGTCACATGCTGGCCCTCGCGTCTGATCTCCCCTCGGTCCAGCGGTAGCGTGTACTCCTCGCCCTCGTCGGGGATTTCGCCTTTGACATTGTAAAGCAGCTCGTGTTCCAGGAAAAGCACCGGGTCAGGATCGCGAATGGCCGTCTTGAGCATCCCCTTGGCGTCGTAAGGCGTAGAGGGGATGACAACTTTGAGGCCGGGAATATGGGCATAAAACGATTCCATCATTTGTGAGTGCTGTGCGCCTCGCTGCGCGCCACCGCCAACGGTCATGCGAAAGACTATCGGTACCGAAGGCTGGCCGCCAAACATGTAGCGCATCTTGGCCGCCGTGTTGATGATCTGGTCGCTTGCCAGCAGACTGAAGTTGATGGTCATAATCTCAACAATTGGACGCAGCCCGTTGAGCGCAGCCCCGATGCCCGCGCCGGTAAACACCTCTTCGGCCAGCGGCGTATCGCGCACCCGCTTCTCACCAAATTCCTCAATCAACCCCTTCGTGACGGCATAGGTGCCACCATACCCGGCGATATCTTCGCCCATAATAAAAACGCGCTCGTCACGCTGCATTTCTTCGCGAATAGCCTCGCGCAGCGCGTCGCGGAATGTCACTGTACGCATGGTCTCTTTTTTACCTCTTGTATCTATAGGAAAGCGCGGTGGAATTATCAACCATAATATCGGTATACAGTTCCTCTGGCTCCGGGAACGGGCTATTCTCCGCGAATTCCGCAGCTTCATCAGCTACCGAGATCGCTCTGGCGTCGTTCTCATCGATCTCTGCCTGCGTGGCCATGCCTGCGTCGAGCAGTTGCTTCTCGAAAATGCCAATTGGATCGCGCGTTGTACGCCACTCTCTCTCTTCCTCTCGCGTGCGATAATACGCCGGGTCGGTCATCGAGTGCCCGCGGAAACGGTACGTTTTTACTTCCAGCAACATCGGCCCCTTGCCGCTGCGAGTATGCTCTACCGCGCGTTTTGCAGCGTCATAGACCTTGAGCACGTCCATGCCGTCGATTTGCTCAACCGGCATGTTATATGAGGCAGCGCGTGGAACCAGCGAATCGACCGCCCAGGCTTTCTCCACAGCCATGCCCATTGAATACTGGTTGTTTTCGCAAACATAGACCACAGGCAACTTCCAGAGCGAGGCCAGGTTCAGCGATTCGTGAAATGCGCCCTCATCCACGGCTCCATCGCCGAAGAAGCACATCACGATCTCATCGCGTCCCTGGTATTGCGCCGCCAGGGCGACGCCGGCGGCGACCGGCAACTGCGCCGCCACAATAGCATTGCCTCCCAGAAAGCCGTGTTCGTTGCTCCACATATGCATGGAGCCGCCCTTTCCCTTGCTGCATCCGGTAATCTTGCCGAAAAGTTCGGCCATCACCTCGTTGGGTGACATCCCCTTGAGGATGGCGTGTCCATGCTCGCGATAGCTGGCCAACACCTTATCATCAGGACGCAGTGGCGTAATGCAGCCCACACCCACCGCCTCCTGGCCAATGTACAAATGCATAAAGCCGCCGATTTTCCCGCGTGTATATTCCTCTGCACTCTTCTCTTCAAAGCGGCGCAGCAACGCCATCTTGTAGTGCATCTGGAGCAACTCGGCTCGGGTAAGTCCCGCTAGCGTTACATTGCTAATCGCCATAGGCCCCCTCTTTCTTCCGTTTGTCTTCTGCTTCATTATAATAAATCAGTCCATAACCCTGTGGTCTATGTAATGCCTGCCTGGTGTACCACTTCGTAACGCTGAGGCTTTCTTCATGTTGCACGCCGTTGTGACATATCACTGCCCCTATTTTACCGCATCTTCTAACCAGATTGTAATAGTCCTGGTAGCTGGCTAACGGTTTTTCGCCACCGGGGAAAGAATTTGCTCCGAAAGTACCAAAAAATCAAGGAGTTGTGTGGTCCACGTGAAAAATCCTGCTTTTCTCACGCGGGCCGCACAACTCCTTGATTCTAAGGTGCCTGGCAGCGAGTAAAACAAACTACGCGCGACTACTTAACAACGGCTTCTGAAAGTCCTTTCCCGGGGGAGAAGCGCACACGGTCCTTCGCAGGTACTTCGATTCTCTGGCGATTACGTGGATTGACGCCTTTGCGAGCAGCGCTTCGGCGTACCTTGAATGAACCAAAGCCAACCAGACGGACTTCATGACCGCTCTTCAGCTCTTCACGGATGCCATCCAGCAGAGCCTCCAGAACCTCGCCTGCTTTCTTCTGAGTGAGGTCGGCTTGCGAGGCTATACGCTTGGTAAGTTCCTGTCGACCAACGATGGTCGTGTCTTTAGTTGTGGCCATGGGTAAAAATCCTCCTTACAACGTTCAACACACGTCGCTTCTCATCCCCAACAAGTATTGTTGGGCCTGTAGAGCAGCTTCACAACTCACTGCCGTAAACGAGTATAGCATGCGATTCTGAGAAATACAAGTGCCTCGGCCTGCCTGAGAGCTAGCGCGATGGCCTCGCGCCGCTTGAGGAGCCAGTTTACAGCTAGCAGAGAAAGAGAAAACGGGCTTCCCAGGCGGCGCGAAAGGGGTTTAGAACGGCAAGATTTGCAGAGTTTTTTTTACCCTCAGCGTCACTCTTTTGGAAGAGAAGAATGGAGTGCATGGCCTACGGGATAGAGCCACGCGCGTCAGAGGCATTGCTCCATCCCGCAGGGCGGCGCGCTATGGGTTTCTCAACCCGATGCGCTGCTCCAGCTCGGCTGCCACGCTATACGGATCGCGCTCTCTCGCCGTGACGTCCTCTACCAGATGTCGCCACTCTTCTTCGCTGACCTGCCGCTTGAGCGCGTTGGAAACAGCATGCAGGATGAGCGTCTCGATTTCGCTGCGCACCTGGCGCTGCGTGCGGTTCGTCAGCATGCCGCTCTCTTCAAGATACACCTGGTGCCGCTGGATGGCGTCGGCTAGCTCAACCAGCCCCTGATCTTTGAGGGCGCTGGTCTTGAGCACGGGAATTCGCCAGTATGGCCGCGTTTTATCGTGCTGGCGGCGCGTGGGGTCAAGGCTGAGCATCATTGACAGTTCGGCCACGGTTTGATCGGCCCCAGGTCGATCCGCTTTGCTGACGACAAAAATATCTGCAATCTCCAGAATACCGGCCTTGATGGCTTGCACCTCGTCGCCCATGCCGGGGGCGCAAACGACCAGCACGGTCTGTGCAGTGCGCATAACCGCGACCTCAGCCTGCCCGGTGCCTACGGTTTCGATGATGATTGGATCATAACCGGCGGCGTCCATGGCCCGCACCACGTCGCTTGTAGAGGCCGAAAGACCGCCCAGACTGCCTCGGCTGGCCATACTGCGAATAAATACTTTGGGATCGCCGGCCAGCTCCATCATGCGGATACGGTCGCCTAGCAAAGCGCCACCAGTGAATGGGCTGCTTGGATCAACCGCGACCACGCCAACCTTGCGCTCGCGCTTGCGCAACTCGCGCACCAGGTGAGTCACCAGCGTACTTTTGCCAGCCCCTGGAGCGCCTGTAACGCCGACGATATGCGCGCGCCCGGTGTGCTGGTGCAGTTCAGCCAGAGCCTGTCGCGCGACAGGAGATTCGTTTTCGATCAGTGTCACCATGCGAGCCAGCGCCCGCCGATCTCCGTTGAGTAAGCGTTCTCTCAGATCTTGCAAGGCCGCTTACACCTCTGCGGTCAGGCGGTCGGCCCGGATATTTTCGCGTACAAATTTAACAATCTCCTCAGTCGAAGTACCCGGCCCAAAACAGCCTTTGATGCCCATAGCTTTGATGGCCGGAATATCCTCGTCAGGCAAGATACCGCCGGCGGCAATCAGCACATCATCAACATTATTCTCTTGAAAGAGTTCCATGACCCTGGGAAAAATTGCCATGTGCGCGCCTGAAAGAATACTCATCAAAACCGCGTCCACATCTTCTTGAATTGCCGCCTCAACTATCATTTCGGGCGTCTGGCGAATACCCGTGTAGATCACTTCCATGCCAGCATCGCGCAGTGCGCGTGCGATGACTTTCGCACCCCGATCATGCCCATCCAGTCCCGGCTTGGCGACAAGCACCCGTATGGGGCGAGTTTCAGCCATAGAACATGACTCCTTTGTCTACAACAATTTCTGGCACTACAGCAGCATAAAGCGCGCAAATCGCGCGCTCCTGCGCTTCATATAAAGAGGCAAGATACGCCTCCCATTCTACACCGGGACTCGCCTCGCTGCAAACCTGCTCCAGCGCCCTTGCCCGCTCAGCGATCTCTCTGCGCGCGTCCGGCTTTCCCCAGGGTACAGGCAAGTGTGCCAGCACTGCCTGCTCGATCTGCGGCTGCACCAGTTTATAGGCTGTGTGCAGGTGGTAAACATAAGCGCGCAGGAGACGCGAGTTGAGCAGAGCCAGGAGAAAATAATAGGTATCCATACTCTCGTCCTGCTCGCGCAGGTGCAGCAGATAGAGAGTTTGCAGGGCCACGTGTCCCCGCGTGTCCAGCGCTGCTTGCAAGCGTTCGGTGCTCTTCACAATCAGCAGCTTTGGCCGCAGGTAGCGCTCTAGCGGCTTTCTCACGGCCGCGCGCTCAATCCACAGGCTACTCTGCGGGCGAGCATACGCCCGCAGATCAACGCCGCCTCGCAGCACCGGATAACCGTCCTCCTGCAAAGCCTGCGGTCTGAGCGCCGGGCTGGCGCGTCCGATCTCTTCGCCGCGTTTGATGCTCACGAGTCTTTCCAGAGGAACCAGCCAGCCATCGCCGGTTGCTGGTCGGGCCCTCTCGTGTAGCGCCCGGCGCAAGCGCTCGACCACGCGTCCCTGCTTGTGGTTGAGCAGATAGCGCAATTCCGCGCCCGGCTGGCGGACCAGCAGCGCCTGGCCAACCTGGCGGGCCAATTGAGGCTCGGCCAGCAGCCTTTGTTCGGGACGCCAGCGGGTGCGCGCCCACGACAGGCGATGCAAAACGCGGGGAGGAATTTTCTGGGCAATGATGACTACCGTGCCAACCCCGGCTGCGAAGACGCCAGAAAGGTGCCAGATATGTTGCAGCGTGTATTCGCGCAGCAGGTGAGCGCGTTCGAGCATGGCATTGGCGCGTGCCAGTACAGGATCGGGCAGCACCAGACCAACCCAGCCGCCCGGCCGCACCACGTGCAAAGCCAGATCGAGAAAGAGCAGGTAGCTATCGGCCTGGCCACGCCGGCGTGCCCGCCGGTAATGGCTCAGATCGGTATTTCTGGCCGCCAGATAGGGCGGATTGACAAGCAGCAGATCGACGCACGGTTGCCAGAAGAGCGCCAGGCTATCCGCCTGGTGAATGTGCAAAGGAAACGTGCCGGGCAGGGCGCCATAGCTTGCCTCCAGCGCTGAACGCACCTGCATCTCGGCCAGGAAGCAAGCGACGGGGTCGGGGTCCAGGCCCCAGAGATTGCGCTGGATGAAGGCAAGCGTTTGTTCCTGATCCAAACCCCACGTGTGCGCGGCCAGGCCAAGCCGCCTGGCTGCGCAGGCCAGAAAATTGCCGCTGCCACAGGCCGGATCAAGCAAACGTAAATGGCGCAGGTCGGCGGAGGAAGTATAGCCGCAGGCGTCGAGGATCTGGTCTATCAGGGCGTGCGGCGTCGAGAAATGGCCACGCTGCTTGCGCTCCTTTGCAGGCAAGCTGGCCTCATACCAGCCAAACTCTGAGGCACCGCGCGCTTCATACACCATAATGGAAAGATATTTGACCTCTCGGCTTTCTGCTGAATCATCCTCTAAGGCGCTGGTCGTCTGGCAGAGCTATGGCTGTGATCCGTCTCGGAACACTGAATTTCTATCTCTTGCGCCTTCAGAATGTCTAGCGCCTCGCTGGCCGCCAGCCTGCCGGCCTCTTTAATGCTGGAGGCTTTGCCCAGGCCCAGGAGTAGTTCCTGTTCAAACACTCCTACGGTGAAGAAGCGGTCGTTGTTGGAGCCGCCCTGATCCAGCACGCGGTAGCGTGGCAGTGAGCCTGAGCGCCGCAGAATCACCTTTTGCAAACGCCCCTTTGGATTGGTCTCCTTGACCTGCTCATTGATCAGCGTCACCATCGGCAGGATTGTGCGTGCCATAAAGGCGCGAGCCGCCTCTGGCCCCTGATCGAGATAGATAGCAGCAATCAGCGCCTCCAGCACATCCGTACACAGCGAATCGCGCGAGCGCTCGTTAAAAGTACGCAGATTGGCAATATCTACGCGAATATACTCAAACAGGCCCAACCCGTGGCCCACCCTGGCAAGCACACGTCTGCTTACCACTTCGGACTTGAGCGCGGTCATCTCTCCTTCAGAGCATTCGGGGAACGTGCGATAGATATACTCAACAACGAAGGCTCCCAGAAGCGCGTCACCCAGGAATTCCAGTGTATCATACGAATCGCGCACCGCCGTTTCTGGACAGCAGGAATGGTGAGTTATGGCGCGCTCCAACAATGAGCGGTCGTGAAACTGCACCTGAAGTAGATTTTCAAGCTCTGCCAGTTTATCTACCGTCTCCATACCGGCTATTATAACCTACGGGTGCCATTGATATCCACGTGACCCAAACAAATGATCCACAACCTGAGACTGATAATGCATTCTATCACCTAGACAGCATAAGCAGGCAAACCAGAAGTTCCTTCGGGAATGCGTTAGCATCGAGTACTATCAGGACTCCCCAGAAACCGAAGCCACCCGGTGATCGCTGACGGCGTCGCCCTGGAAAAAACGGGCTGAAGAAAAGGGCTTTTGCGTGCTATACTTAGAAAGAGAAACAGGATCATATATCATCCTGTCATTTTCCATCCCTTTCTCTCTAAGAGATTGTGATGATAAGCCGATTCTTTGCGACCCGGCAATCGCTGTTTCCTCAAGCTAAAAAGTTGAACTTTTGGTGGGCAGGAACGTAAAATCTTACACAGCAACTAGAAGATCCGAACTGGCAAATCCAGTTCTTTTTCAGATAGATCTCTCTGAAACAAGGGAGCTCCTTTCCGCTTTGATCAAAAAGAGTGGCCCGGCGGCCGCCAGTGTTCAAATCGGGGAAAAGGAGGGTAGTCCAACGAAAGCAGGTCTGAATCAATGGATGCTCAGGCTCACTACTTCTATCAGCGCAACCCTAACGACGCTGGTCCCAATGGCCCACAGCGGCCAGGCGGGGGTGAAAACAACAATGGAAACGGCGGAGGACCGCCTAACAGAGGCATCATGCCGTTGATCCTACGCTCGCTGGTGATCATCGGCATCGTTCTACTAGGCTGGTACCTCTTTCAGTTCTTTTTTAACGCGGGATCAAGCAGTAATTCGGCCAATACGATTGAGATACCCTACAGCACATTCATTAGCGAAGTTCGGGCGGGCCATGTAAAGGATGTGATTTTTCAGGGGCAGGACGTCAATGGGGACTTTAAAACAGCCCAGACCCTCACTGATACCAGCGGAAACAAAAAGACGGGGACGGCCTTTCACTTTACCCAGTTGGCCAACCCTGACCCCAACCTCATTAAAGAACTCAACCTGGCGGGTGTTACGTACCAGGCCAAGCCCACCTCCGATAACAGCCTGCTTCTCACTATTCTAGAAGACGTAGTACCGTGGGCGTTCTTGCTCCTCTTATTCTTCTTTATCATCCGGCGAGCAACGCAAGGCCAACAAAACATCTTTAGCTTTGGCAAAAGCAAGGCGAAAATGGTGCTGGAAGATCGACCGAGCACGACGTTTGCGGATGTAGCCGGAGTAGAAGAGGCAAAAAATGATCTGGTGGAAATTGTCGAATTTCTGAAAACGCCTGGGAAATTCCAGCGACTGGGCGGAAAAATTCCGCGCGGCGTGCTGCTCGTTGGCCCTCCAGGCACCGGCAAAACGCTGCTGGCTCGCGCGGTGGCCGGCGAGGCGAATGTGCCATTCTTCTCCATCAGTGGCTCTGAGTTCGTGGAGGTGCTGGTTGGCGTCGGAGCCAGCCGTGTGCGTGATCTCTTTGAGCAGGCCAAGAAAGCCTCGCCAAGCATCATCTTTATCGACGAAATCGATGCCGTCGGTCGCCAGCGTGGAGCCAGCATCAATAGCAACGATGAGCGTGAACAGACCCTCAATCAGTTGCTCGTTGAGATGGATGGCTTTGACGCTCGCCAGGCCGTCGTGGTAATCGCTGCCACCAACCGGCCGGATGGCCTGGATAAGGCGTTGCTACGCCCTGGACGCTTTGACCGCCGTGTGACTGTAGACCGCCCCGACTGGAACGGCCGTCTGGCAATCTTGAAGATCCATACCCGTAATGTACCGCTGGCCCGCGACGTTGATTTAATCACTATTGCTCGCGGCACACCGGGCATGGTTGGCGCAGATCTCGCTAACCTGGTCAACGAGGCAGCACTGCTGGCCGCACGGCGTAATCTGGACGCCGTGACAAACGCCTGCTTCAACGAGGCGCTGGATAAGATCCTCATTGGGGCCGAGCGCCCGCTGGTTCTGAGCGACGAGGATCTCAATGTCGTCGCTTACCATGAAGGTGGCCACGCCCTGACCGCATTACTGACCGACTACGTAGACCCGGTGACCAAAGTGACAATCGTGCCTCGCGGCCAGGCCCTGGGCGTGACTATGGTAACGCCGCTGGATGATCGCTACAACTATTCCAGGGAATACCTGGAGGCCCAGCTTGTCTATGCCCTGGGCGGTCGTGCTGCCGAGCAGGTAGCCATCGGGCGCATTACTACCGGAGCTGAGAACGACTTGCAGCGCGTCACAGCTATCGCTCGCCAGATGGTTACACACTGGGGTATGAGCGAGCGTCTGGGTCAGATCTCCTACAGCGAGCGCGAAGATCCTTTTGCCGGCACAAGCCTGGCCAGTCGTTCGCACGAGTATAGCGAGAAGACCGCCGGTATCATTGATGCCGAAGTCAACAGCATCGTCAAGCGCGCATACGACCACGCCGTTAGCCTGCTGACCGAGCACAAGCACACGCTGGACCGTATCGCGCACGAACTGCGCCTGCACGAGACCATCGACGCCAAGCAACTGCGCCAGATTATGGAAGAGACAGGTTCGATCAACGCGGCCCCTGCATCCTACCGTTAAACGGTTAGGAAGAGCATAGAACGATGGCCGAGCACCCGGTGCTCGGCCATCGTTCTATGCTCTTCCTAACCAGTCCTTCAGAATAAGCGACCACTATTTTTGTGGCGTGGCGTGAGGCGTGGCTTGCGCTGTTGGAGTTGGCGTGCCCGAACTGGTAAGTTGCGCCTGCTCTTCCTGAATCTTGCGCTGGAGCGCGCGCAGGTAGTTTTGAGCGCCATCCAGGTC
>DATGKW010000204.1:0-8499 GCA_035294465.1 Ktedonobacteraceae bacterium
ATCGATCAGGAGTTAAGAAAAGATGCAGTCTCAGGAAGCCGTTGTGCCGGTAAGCCGTGTACGTATCTTTGGATTCCTTTCTACAGGATGCGCGATTGCTCTTCTCGCGTTCGCGCTCCCTATGGATATTTTTGGCATGAATTTCATGTTCACCGTACATATGATTCAACATCTGCTGCTTGCCCTGGCAGTGCCGCCTCTGTTGCTGCTTAGCATTCCGCCGACACGCCTGCACCAGTTCCTCGACGCCCATCACAGCATGCGGCGCGGTCTCCGGGGTCTGACCATCCCCTGGGTAGCTGCGGCTCTCTTTAACGCAAATCTGTGGGTCTGGCACGCACCACCCCTCCTGGCCGCTATGATGGAGAATCCTGTTCTGCATCTGTGTATCAATCTTCTCTACCTCCTCACGGGCCTGCTCTTCTGGTGGCCGCTGCTCCGACCTCTGGAAGGGCGTACACTCTCGCTTGGATGGAAACTAGCTTACCTGTTTTTCAGTGATATGCCGATGATGTTACTCGGAGCCGGCATGACCTTCTCTGGCCCTTTGTATGCCTTCTCGATGACCAATCCACCTATGTATATGGTCGTGAGCGCACAGGACCAGCAGTTGGGAGGATTGCTGATGTGGATCGTGGGTAGCCTCTTCTTCTACATTGTTGTGGCAAGCATCTTTTTCCTTCAGTGGATGCTACAACAGGAGAAGATCCAGCAAGCGAAAGAGGCGAAGTTCGATGAAGAAACACAGGATGAGTGCATCAGCCATGCCTTCTCACAAAGGGAAACTCGTTAGTGGTCACTTGCGCGAAATGCTCAATCATACTATGATTAGAAAAATTCTGGCATTCTAAATACAATACTGGAGAGAGCACTATGGGAAATATCTCCATGACGCTGGCCTTTGTGATCAACTGGGGTTGGCTACAGATCGGCCCATATATCCACATTAACATCAATCCGGTTATCGTCAGCCTCGGCCCGCTGGCGCTGCGCTGGTATGGCCTGATGTATGTCGTGGGCATTATAGCGGGCCTCTGGTTTATTCGCAAGTATACTGCCCGCAAGGGTATCACCGAGGAGCAGGTTTTCCGGGTGCTCTGGTGGTGTATCGTGGCCGGCCTCATCGGTGGGCGTCTCTATTTCGTGATCCAGCAGCCCGACCTCATCCCAGACTATCTTGAAAAGCCCTGGAATATCCTGGCAACCTGGGAGGGCGGCATGGCTTTCTTCGGCGCAATCTTTGCCGTCGTTCCGGTGCTCTTCTGGCGCGCGCTGCATGAACGGGTCAACCCACTGGTCATGCTCGACGCGGGAGCGCTCTTCGCGGCCTGCGGACAGATTTTCGGGCGCATTGGCAATCTGATCAATGGCGATATCATCGGCTATCCAAGCACGCTGCCCTGGTCCACAGTCTACGATAACCCGAATAGCTGGGCCTGCCTGGACCCTGGCACCTGCCATGTGCCCGTACAGCCGGCTGCCGGCTATGAACTGCTGTTGAACCTTCTGATGATCGCCGTGCTGCTCCTTCTGGCCAGGCGCTATCGTAGACCAGGAGCGCTTATGGCTACCTACCTCTTTGGCTACTGCATTACCCAGTTCCTGGTTTTCTTTGTGCGCGCGAACATCGTTGTGCCCCTGGGTCCGCTTGATTGGGGTCTCAAACAGGCCCAATGGACCTCGCTGATTGTTTTCATTTTGCTGATCCCGATCACCTTTCTGGTCATGCGCTCGCGCTACGCTCAGCCCGTGCCCGCTGGCGAAGTGCCTGCTACTTATGGAATTCCCCAGAAGCTCACGCAGCAGGGCGAGACAAGCAACAGTGACGAGAAACCAGCAGAGGAAATCTCCGTTGGAGAGGAAAACAGCGACGAAGCTGAGGTCAACCAACCGGCCAGTGTAGGCGCGGATAGTTCAGCAAACGCAGACACCGGCGGCGAAACCGATACCTATACAGCAGAAAAGAGCGAAGGATAGCTATTGAATAGATGTCAAATGCATCTCCCTACCTGACCATTTCTCCGGAGGTTCAGGCCGCGCTGCAAGATCAGCGCCCGGTTGTGGCGCTGGAGTCAACGGTGATTGCTCACGGGCTGCCATATCCGGATAATCTAGAGATCGCGCGAGACATGGAGACGGTGATTCGCGCTGAAGGGGCCGTGCCCGCGACGGTCGGCATCCACGACGGTACGATTGTCATCGGCCTCTCCACATCTGAAATCGAGCAACTGGCCACAACTGAGCATGTGCTCAAAATCAGCCGGCGCGATCTGGCGGTGGCCCTCGCAACCCGCCAGCTAGGAGCGACCACGGTGGCCGGGACGATGCTTTGCGCGAGTATGGCTGGAATTCGCTTCTTCGCCACTGGCGGTATTGGCGGCGTGCATCGTGGCGCGGAAACCAGCATGGATATCTCCGCCGATCTGACCGAACTGAGCCGCACGCCGGTTCTGGTGGTCTGTGCTGGCGCCAAATCAATCCTGGATCTCGATCTTACGCTAGAATATCTGGAGACGCAGGGCGTGCCGGTATTGGGCTGGCAGACTGGCGAGTTTCCTGCCTTCTATATGCGTTCGAGCGGTCGCGCTTTGCAGTATCGCGTGGATGAACTCGCAGCGGTCGCCACAATTGCCCGCGCGCAGTGGGAATGCGGTCTGCGCGGCCTGGTCGTGGCCTGCCCGATTCCGGCTGAGCACGAGATGGATGCCGCGCCCCTGGAAGCTGCCACCGCAGAGGCTCTGCGCCTGGCTCACGAGCAGGGAATACATGGTTCGGCCATCACGCCATTCCTGCTCTCACACGTCGCGAAAGCAACCGCCGGCGAAAGCGTCGAGGCTAACAAAGCACTGCTGCTCAATAACGCTCGCTGGGCCGCGCGCTTCGCCCGTGCGTATTACGAGCGGGCTTGAAAGCAATTGATAGCCGGGTTCATTACCTGCTTCCCCCAAAGTTCCGCGTACACACGTTGATTCTTTCACAGCAAGGACTATTCTGATTGGGGGAGGCATCTTTTATGTACGCGTTTCCTATCCCTATTCGTTTTCGGCGTCGTGGGCGCTCTTCTGACCGTGGAGTGCTGCCAATTCTGCTGCTCTGCGTGGTCTGTATGCTGCTCACCACAGGCTGCACTTTACCCTGGCAGCATCCTGCTCAGGCAGCAAATCTGGGACCCAGACCGACCGCGCAACAGGTACTGACGGCTCTTCAGAAAAATTTCCGCTCGGTGACTTCTTTCCATATAAGCCTGAAAACAGATAATCTGGGCAATACATCTTCTGTCCAGATTGCCCTACGCGATGCCGATGGCGATGTTTTGATGCCGGATAAAATTCGCGCCCAGGCCAGCGTGCTTCTTTCGGGTCAGGCGGTGACGATCAATCTGATCAGCATAGGCGCGAACCAGTATATTACCGATCCCATTACCGGCCAGTGGCGCGTCGTCAAGGGTATGTTCGATCCGCGCATCCTGACTGACCCTGACTCCGGCATCATTCCGCTGGCGGGCAAACTGCAGGATGTGACCGGCCCGACCGCCGACAGCGTGAACAACACTTCCTGCTGGCGCGTCAATGGGCTTCTGCCTGCGAACGACCTGGCTTTCTTTACGGATAGCAACACATCTGCCGGAACAATGCTCAAAACGAGCATTTGCGCGGGGCAGAGCGATGGGTTGCCTTATGAAATTACAGTTGTGGGTCAGGCCGCCAAAGGGGATACCGCGCAGACTATCCGTACATTCGTTATATCTAAATATGGCGAGAGTATCAGCATCGTAGCTCCACAAGTGTAGTGTGACCGTAGCCGGAAAATCGTCAGACAAAAGAATTTCTGTACAGGCCCTCTTGTCTGATGGTTTTTAAGCTTTTGTGAGGAACAGATGTATACATTAGAAGACGACCAGGAAACCTCCGCGCGCATGCGGAAGCGCGACTTTCACAACTCGCCCTACGCAGGCTCGGCAGATGCGCGAGCACCTTCAGACGCTCAGCAAGGGCTTGACCAGAACGCAGCCGCTATGCCGCCCCGCCGCGCGCAGATTACCAGTTCGTTTAAAAAGCTGGCTATGCCTGGCCAGACAATTGCCGATCCCGCTGAGAAGCGCAGGGCCATCGCAGCTTTACTCGTCGCCTGCGCCAGCGTTTTCATTACCTCAATGGACCAGACAGTAGTCGTGACCGCGCTGCCGAAGATTATCCTGGACCCCGGCATCAACATTCCTATTACTCAACTCGATCACGCTGCCTGGATTATCAGCGCTTACCTGCTTGGCTTTGTCATTGCTATGCCCCTGATGGGCCGCATCTCCGACATTTTCGGGCGTCGGCGCATTATGCTCATCTGCCTCTCCATCTTTGGCGCAGGCTCCCTCCTCTGCGCGCTCGCCCCAGTGCTTGGCCAGAGTGTCGATATCAGCTTTCTGAGCAATATAGGTATAGATACATCTTCACAGGGCCTCGTCTGGCTGGTCTCCGCGCGTTTTATCCAGGCCATCGGAGGCGGCGCGGTGATACCCGTGGCGATAGCGGTGGTCAGTGACTTTTACGGCAAGGGACGCCTCGGACTGGCTCTGGGACTGATCGGTGCGGTCACAGAGGCTGGCGGGGTCGTTGGCCCGCTCTATGGTGCGCTGATTGTTTCGACGCTAGGCTGGACCTACATTTTCTACCTCAATGTGCCCATTGTCCTGGTTCTGATTGTAGGCGTGATCTTCTTCACACCGGTACACCAGCGACTGCACGAAGGGACCGATTGGTTGGGCGCATCCTTGCTCGGCATCGCCCTGACCTGCCTGAGCCTGGGCCTTGCTCAGCAGAGCACAGACCTGGGCGCCACCACCATTCTCAATAGCAACACTCCTCAAAATAACCCGACCGCCCTGGTCGCAACCCTGATCTTCTTCATTCTCTTTATCCTCCTGGAACGGCTCCAGAGCTGGCGCACTCCACATTTTTCCCTGAAAAGCAAGCCATACTTCTCGCTCGTGCAGCGGAAGCGCTGGCCAGTAATCGATCTCTCGGTCTTCAAACGCTTTACCTTTAGCGCGTCTGCGCTGGTTAGCGTGTGCTTAGGTGTAGCGCTGATTATCGCTATGGCCGGCATCCCGCTCTTTGTTGATACAGTGCTCAGCCAGCAGATTTCCGCGTCCGATGTGGCCCTGGTCAGCGGCCTGGCCCTTCTGCGCATGACGGTGATGATTCCGGTCGGCGCGCTGCTCGGCGGCTGGCTCTGTAGTCGTTTCTCCTGCCGGCTGGTCGGCATGCTCGGCCTGCTTTTTGCCGCATTTGGTTTTTACCTGATGAGCCGCTGGCCGATCAATGTGGACTGGACGCAGATTACAATCAGCACCATGACAACTGGCATGGGTTTTGGCCTGGTAGTCGCGCCCATCAGTACAACTGCGATCAATTCCGTGCGCGCCACGCAGGCCGGTATGGGCGCAGCTATCGTGACAGCCTTGCGTATGGTCGGAATGATCCTGGGTCTGGCCGCGCTCACCTCGTGGGGACTGGCCTACTTTAAGCAGTTGGTCGCGCAATTCCCATCGCTGCCCCTCTCGGCCACGCCGGCGCAATTTGCTCAGTGGACGCATAACTATGCCAACCACGTGATTGCCTCCGCCCACACTGTATACACCACCATCTTCCTTGCGACCGCACTCTTCTGCCTGATCGCGCTTGTGCCGGCCGCCTTCCTCTGGGGCAAGAAGCTGGCACTGAAGGAAACGCTGCCGCAAACTGACTCAGCAGCCGTTCCTGGTGATCCAGCAATAGCTTCGGCGGTAGCCGCTGCCCCTGGAATAGCTCCTGCTTCTTCAGATGTACACAGTTCTACCACCCTGGCCGTGACAAGCGTGCTGGGTGTGGCCGACCCGATGATTGGAGAATCTCCGCCCTTCTCTCCAAATTCTGGCGATAGCGGCCCCAGGCAGAACAATACTCGTTCTCGCCGGCGCGTAGTGCTGGCTTTGATTGGCATTGGGCTGGCTATGCTGCTCGTAGCCGCAGGCCTCACCGCTCTCCTGCTCTGGCCCTCTAGCTCGCCACATACAAATCCATCCGCCGGAGCGAGCGCAACAACCACAGCGGTTACCGGAACTCGCATGATCGACCTGGCCATGAATAACGTGGCGCTCACCTCGATTTTCGTCTCCCAGCTCGGCATCAACGGCGGTGTGCTAACCAATATCGAAACTACTCCCACGCCAAATAACGGCCTGGTCATCACGCTCAATCTCAATATCAATACTCATGGGCTTAACCGCGTGATGCCCGTGGAGCTGGATACCACGATTGGCATAGACTCGCATCAGAATATTCAACTCACGGTGCTTCATCTCAAACGCGATGGGCGCGACGCTGGTTCTGCGGCCGCTGCCAGTATGCAGAATGCACTGAATCAGATGATACTCGCTACAATTATGCCGGCTCTGCGCGCTCAGCTAAAGGGCGCAAGGCTGGTATCTATCACCACCAGTTCGAGCCTGTCATGCGGCGATGGCGCGGAGATGCTGGTTCTACTGATCGCTGCTCCGCCAATCCAGGGGATCGCAGCCCAATCCACACCAACGACCCTTTGCTTTACCAAAGCAGTTAATCTTAACCAGCTGTTGCCCGGCTAAGTCAGAAAAGAAGGAGTTATCGCCATGCGCATCAAACATCATTTTCAGGTATGGAGCGCGATCCTGATCCTGTCCGTGCTGGCGCTGTGCATGCTTTTATATACGCCCGTGTGGGCCGCTAGCAGTGGTCCGCGCGCCAATACAAACGCGGCCTCCACCACCTCTATTAATGCCAACGCCTACCTGACCGGGCAAATGCTGCAGCCGTTGTTCCAGAGCGACATCAACCAGCAATTGCCAGCGGCGGTAGCCAGTGTCATCTCCAGCATGATCGATCAACTGCCCCAGGCAGATCAAGGCTGGGGCACACAGATGGCCAACGCACTGCTTCAGCCCTCAGCCACTTTACTCAGCCTGAACCCGGAGTCCAGCGGCCTGCTGATAACGTTCAAAGTAGATCTTTATTCTGGTGATCCCAAACCAACGACGACCAGCCTGCTGATCGGTTTCCAAGTCATCAATTCCACGACGATTCAAGTCTCGGCGCTTGGAAACAACGGCCTGGTCAGCGGCCCACTGCTGACGTTTCAGATGCCAATTGGCTCGCCGAACAGCGTTTCCTCGACGCCCAACTGCGGAGACGCAGACCTCAAGATCAACTTAAAATACCCGGTGACGCTGGGCAGCTCTCTGGCAACTTCCAGCCAGCGTTCCAGCGCGACAACGCCTCTTTCGTACAGGCGAGCGAATGCTTCAGCATCCACGCCCGGCTCGTATGTTGAGATCCCTGACTCCTCACTGGCCCAGATTGGCAGCGCGATTGGCTCTATTCCAGTGACCAGTAGCCTTACGGCGCAGAATATCCAGGTGTACACGCAAGGCAGCAACCTGGCTATACAGGCTCAGATCCACTGGCTGGGCATCGATATTGGCACCGCCGTCTCTCTCATGAAGCCCGGAGCCGCGGGCGGCAATCTCGTCGTCACTGTCCAGCAAACCAACCTGGAGTACTTCAATGGCCTGATTACGTTTCCAGTCAACCAGTACAACCAGAAGATTCAGCAGATCGTTGACGCGAAGTTCAACGGCGCTCTGACCGATTTCACGGTCACACAGGCCGCTATTGGCGCCAACTCGCACATCCCCTGCGTCTCCTCGACCAGCCTGGTTCTAGGTGGCACGACCAACCTGGATTAGGCGCTCATTCCATTATCCTGGGGAGGTATAGATGTGATATCATATCCTTAGTTAAACCCTTATCAAGATACGCAGATTAACCAGAAGGGAATCGTACTTCATGCTCACCATTCGCCGCTACACGCCTGCCGACCGCGAGGCAGTAGAATATCTCCACGTCTTTGTTCTCCAGCAAACCGGGGCATATCTTGGTCGCGGTCCCTGGGATAATGACCTCTACTCTATCGAAGAAGCTTACCTCAACAACCACGGAGAATTCCTTGTTGGCGAATGCGACGGTGTAATTGTCGCCATGGGAGCCCTCCATCGCACCTCACCAACACGCGCCGAAATCAAACGCATGCGTGTCCACCCCGATTACCAGCATCGCGGCTTGGGCCAGCTCATCCTTAATGAACTCGAAACCCGCGCCCGCGCCCTGGGCTATACCACTCTGCATCTTGATACCTCTGTCGTCCAGCTTGCAGCGCAGCGCTTATACGAAAAGAACGGCTATCACGAGGTGGGCAGAGAAATGAAGAAGCAACTTGAGTGTATTTTGTATGAAAAAGAGCTGAAATAATCCCCTGTTTGTGAGATATCCAGGCAAAGTCCAGCTTCCCGAAAGAATATCCTATGCTCTCCCTGGATAGATCGAAGGCAAGGCAAAAAAAGAGATGGGGAGCAACTCGAAAGTGTCCCCATCTCTTCTAATCCCAACCTTGACGCCTTACTACATTGGTTTAAGTAATATCCTCTATAAG
>DATGKW010000205.1:0-20780 GCA_035294465.1 Ktedonobacteraceae bacterium
AACTTGCCGCTCAGGGTGATTTCGCGGGTGACAAAGTAGCGGCAGGCCACCAGGCAGCGATCAATGTAATCCGAGGTTCTGGCCAGAACGACCGGCTGCATCTTGATACGCGCCGATGGTTCGTACTTCGCGACATCCAGCGAGCGTTCGATATGCAGTTCGCGCGGGCAACCTCGCGCATCCAGGCGCCCATAATCGTACATGCGGTAGGTGATATCGGAGTATTCCTGGAGCTCGTAGAGCAAAACGCCGCTGCCAATAGCGTGTACGGTACCCGCCGACACAAAGATCACGTCACCCGGGGCAACCGGCTCCTCGTGCAGCAGTTCCTCCAGCCTGACCTGCTCGATGGCGCGTCGAACCTCGTCTCGCGTGCTGGCCGCTTGAAAGCCGTGGATAATGCTCGCTCCCGGCGCAGCATCAAGGATATACCAGAATTCAGTCTTGCCCAGTTTGCCGCGTTCGTGCTCGAACGCGTACTGGTCGGCGGGGTGTACTTGTACCGAAAGTCTGGCGCTGGCGTCGATGAATTTGGCCAGCAGCGGGAAACGCCGGCCGAAGACTGTGATGGCATCGCCTCCCAGCAAGTCAACATCGAATTCTGCGACCAGCTCACCCAGCGTCCTGCCGGTATATGGATCGTTCTGTGCAAGCGTGCTGATCTCGGTTTCCCAGGCTTCGCCAATCAGCACATCGCCGGGCGGTAGCTTTTTCCAGCCCTGCTCCAACCTGCGCCCGCCCCAGATCGTCTCATGGAGCGAGGCTTCTAAGCGAATCGGATGAATGTTCCGCACAAAATACTTCTGCCTTTCCACATAAAAGAAAGGCGCAACCGCTTGCGCCCCTCTCTTAATATTCTGCTTGCCTTACCTCACGGGTGTTTATGAGCGCGTCACCTACCCTGCCGATGGATTATCATACGAAGCGTCACCGCTTTTCGGATAGCTACCAACCAGCAGTGCGCCCTCTATCTGACGGCGCAATCTATCGCGCATGACAATACCCTTAATGCGATTGATCTCCTGTCCGTTCTTAAAAAAGATCAGGGTGGGGATACCTTCAACAGTATACTGGTTAATAAGCTCTTCATTGCTATCCACGTCTACCTGAGCAAAGGTTACTCGTCCCTGATATTCCTGACCAATCGCAGCAAACTCCGGCTCAAAGATCTGGCAGGAACTGCTCCTGGCAGAGGAAAAATTGACGACCGCCATTTGCGGGGCCTGCAACACCTTTTCTGCAAAATCCTCGTTGCTTACAGTGGTATAGCTGGCTGTCGAATCTGCCATAGCGTCGTGTCCTCTTCAAATAAATTACCAATTTCTTTCCCGCATCTCCAATCAAAGCCTATCACCCCCTTGCTTCCACTGTCAAGCCTGCCTCACTGCATAATCCTGGAAGAAGCTTCGCTCAGACGGCGGTCAGCAGCTCCTCGGCGTCTTCGATCACATAGCGATACCCTTGTTCGGTCAGGAAAAGCTGGCGATTCGCCGAGAACTCCTGATCGCGGCTGTCGCGTGTCACAATCGAATAGAAGTAGGCTATGTTCCCATCCTCTTTGGGGCGAAGAATTCTGCCCAGGCGCTGGGCTTCCTCCTGGCGAGAGCCAAAGGTGCCGGAAACCTGAATAGCCACGTTGGCATCCGGCAGGTCAAGCGCGAAGTTGGCCACCTTGCTTACAACCAGGCGCTTGATTTCCCCCATGCGAAACCGGTCGTACAGCTTCTGGCGCTGGGTGGTCGAGGTATGCCCGGTGATGAGTGGAGCGCCCAGTTCGTCAGCCAGCAGTTTCAACTGGTCCAGGTACTGGCCGATGATCAATACCTGATCGTCTGCGTGTTTCTCGGCCAGGAAGCGCGTTACCGCCATTTTGGCGGGGCACTCGGCAGCCAGCCGGTATTTCTCGCGGTCCTCGGCCATGGCATAGCTAAGCTGCTCATGCTCGCTCATGCTCACGCGAACCTCGTGGCACTCAGCGGTAGCAATCCAGCCCTGCCGTTCCAGCTCGCGCCATGGCACATCATACTTCTTCGGACCGATCAGGCTAAACACATCGGTCTCGCGCCCGTCCTCGCGGACCAGCGTGGCCGTCAGTCCCAGGCGACGTCTGGCCTGGATCTCGGCGGTGATACGAAAGACCGGCGCGGGCAGCAGATGAACTTCATCATAAATGATCAGCCCCCAATCGTAGCTGGTAAAAAGCGCCAGATGCGGGAAATTCTCAGCGGTCAACTCATTTTCATCGAATTCATCGTCATTCTGGCTTTTACTGTGTTTACGATAGGTGAGAATTTGATACGTACTGATGGTGACAGGACAGATCTCTTTGCGATCACCCGTATATTCACCGATCATCTCTGGTGGCAGGTCAGTCTTGTCCAGCAGTTCGTTGACCCACTGGCGTACCGCAATTGTGTTGGGTGTGAGAATCAGCGTCGCGCGCTGGATATCCGCCATCGTCGCCAATCCCACGATGGTTTTGCCAGCTCCGCAGGGCAGAACCACTACACCGCTGCCGCCGCTGGGAGCGCCACCTGCGTAGAAAGCTGCTGCCGCCGCCTCTTGATAGGCACGAGGCGCGAACGCTTTACCGGCAAGCGTTTCAGCACGCAGACGCATTGGAAGCGGTGAACCCTCGGTGTAACCCGCCAGATCCTCCGCCGGAAAGCCCAGGTGAATCAGTGCTTGCTTGATATGCCCGCGTCGCGAGGCATCGACCTGCAAGATCCTGCTATTCACCTGGCGCAGTAGGAAAGGCTGAGTGCGCCGGTTGCGTATGACTTCGGCAAGCAAAGCCGGATCATCGCTGACCAGTAGCAGCGCCTCACCTTCGCGCATCAGTTTCAGGCGGCCATAACGGCTGATATATTCGCGCACATCAGCCGCGACGTTGGCGGGAACCGGATATTTGCTATATCTATCGAGCAGGCCCAGGACCACCTGCGCGTCCATACCGCCGGCTGCCGCGTTCCACAGAGAGAGCGGTGAGAGTCGATAGGTATGGATATGCTCAGGCGATTTTTCCAGTTCAGCGAACTGGGCCAGCGCATCCCTGGCCTCGGCGTGCTGTGGGTGATCGACTTCCAATAAGATAGTGCGATCGCTCTGAACGATCAGTGGATTATTCGGGTTCATGTGTACCTTTCCCTCGCCTACGCTACACTCCCGGCATATCCGCCCAGTTACGGATATATTTGAGAATGGTGTTTGCTCCTGCCTCTTCATAACCGCGCATCAGATGGCGCGCGCCGGTAATAACCTTGATGCCTCTGGGGCCTTTCTGTTGCTCAACGAACGGCTCCAGTTTGTGCAACGGGCAGACCTCGTCGAATTCGCCGGTGACAAATAATTTGGGACGCTCAAATGCCCTGGGGAAGCCGCTGCTGGTCGCGCGATAAAGCGGCAGGCTGATGGCTACAACCGTGCGTACACGCAGGTCGAAAGGCGCGTAGGTGAGAGCCATGTAGGCACCGAAAGCGTGCCCAACCAGACAGACCTTCGCGGGATTCGCTCCCGGCTGGGTCAGCGCGCAATCAATCGCGCCCGCGACATCCAGCGGCTCCATGCGCCCATCGCTTTGCTGTCCCTGACTTTTTCCCACGCCGCGAAAGTTGAAGCGCAGGGCAATCATACCGGCCTCGGCTAATTTGTTGGCGATGGCCAGAAGCAGGGGATCATCCATATTACTACTGGCCGGCTGTGGATGACAGAGAATGATAACGGGGGCCTTTTCAGGTGCGGTAGGGACATGAACGATGCCCTCTAATTGAAACGAAGGCTGCCCTTTGCTCGGAAAGGTAACAGGTTTCGGGGCGGCTATTGGTGCTGGGGTCATACATATCCTCTGTTTAGCTGAAACCAATCTCGTCGTTCTGCATAGTGTATCTTATCGCAGCAAGTGCTTTACGTCAACACGCTTTTCATCTTGCGCGGCGAAGCTTTGACATTCGTACACAAAATTGAGCGGGAAAACTCTATGCACAGCGTCACAATAATGTTATACTGAATAATAAATGTCTGCACAATGATGCCTGGCCAAATAGGAAATATGTACAAGGTCACTGTTCCTGACCAAAAGGGCTGCGCATTGTGTTTCTCTATTTGTTACACATCTGTTGTAGGCATCCTACGGATATTTCGGAGGGGAGGAATATCCGCAGGCCAGGCCGAAAAGTAAAGCGAGTATTTTGCCTTTCAAGAAAATGGGCCAGGATCTTGCTGGCTAATGGAGCAATTTAAAAAGAGGTTCTCAGGAAAGAGACGGAGGCCAGCTCGCGTCTCTCCATCCAGGGATGTCAGAGGCTAGCTCCAAGGGATTCTTACCTTCTTCTGAGGAATACACTTGTTTTTGCATCGGGTAAAGGCAAAATACTCCCCGCCGCTGCGTGTGTCGTAGAGAGGCCGCCCCGGCAGGTACCGCGTCGGGTTGTCTCTGGAAGCACAGGTGGTTTCTAGTGAAACGGTAGAGGTAGGAGTACTATGGCCAACATTTTAGTCGTTGAGGATGAGCGGATAATCGCCAGGTTACTAAAAGAGGCATTGCAAATTGAGGGTTACGAGGTAGTAACTGTCCTTCGCGGCAACGACGCCATTCAGTACACATTACGAGAGACGCCCCACCTTGTCCTCCTGGATATGAAGCTTCCAGATATAGATGGTTACGAAGTCATCGCTCAACTGCGCGCCCATCCGAAAAGCATGCATATCCCCATCCTTATTCTCAGCGCGGTTGACGACAGCGCCTGCAAAGTACGCGCTTTTGAACTGGGCGTGGACGATTATGTGACCAAACCTTTCGACACTGATGAACTGCTGGCTCGCGTGCGCACGCAACTCCGCCGGGTTCAGCAAAATTTTCTCTCCCCCTTGATCGGCTTGCCAGGCGGCTACCAGGTTGAACTGGCCATCAAGCGCAAGCTCGCTGGCCCGGACCCCTGGAGCATCCTCTATCTTGACCTCGATAACTTCAAAGCATTCAATGATGTCTATGGGTTTCTCATCGGTAACGATTTGATTCGCCTGGTCGGGCGTATCTGCCAGGATGTGGTACGCGACTACGGCAATCCCGATGATTTCGTTGGCCACATCGGCGGCGATGACTACGTGATTATTACGACTCCTGACCGCGCCCAGGATCTGTGTTGTCTGATTAGCGCAGCATTCAAAGTGAAGAGCAAAACGCTCTACCGCTCTGAAGATTTACGACGCGGCTCAATCAGTGGAGTCGACCGCAAAGGACGCCCCTACCTGTTTCCTCTGGTCTCTCTCTCGATAGGTGTGGTAAATAGCCAGGTACAGGCCTCTCAAACTCTGCGAGAATTCAGTTGCCTGGCCGCCGAGGCGAAGTGCCAGGCGAAACAGTCGAACGACAACGTCTACCATATTTCGCCTTACCGCGAACGCGAGACAGCTAGCTCAGATTTCCTTGCCTCCACACCCGCAGGCTCAGTCTCAGCACGCTTCACATTCTCTCAAACACTCCCACCCGCTCTCGCCCAGTTCACTCTTGGCCACTTGCACCACGAATCTGATATATTACGTGTAGCGGAGAGAAAGCCCCTGGTTGAGCTTGAGCAGAAAGTTCATTAGGGAGGAACCGAAAAAGACAGAGGAATGTACATAAAACTGTAATATGAGGATGACGAGCATTTTCAAGCGTGACAAGAATGGCGAATATGGCAAATCAAGATGATAGACAAACAAATCAGGTTTTGGATAGCGAGGCTCAGCGCCAGGCTGTGCGCGAGAATGCCCGGCGGGTGCTCCAGGAGAGCGGCCTGGCAGAGATGCTGAAGACACTGAATCGTAACGCCCTCAAGGGCCGTGGAAGTTTCCAGGAATTCGATTCGTTGATCGTGTTTCGCTGGGGCACAGCCTATACGCGCCGGCACATGTGGATCGAGATCGCCGGCAATACTATTCGTTTTAGGATGAATCCCCACCTGAAATGCAGCGAACCCGCGCCCCTCTGCGATGGCGAGTACCACACCTTTACCGGCCAGATGTGGGCCAACCACGCGTTCCTGCTGAGCGAACTGCATAAATATTATTCCAAACCGGTAGCCGAGGCTTCTTCGGACTGAAAGGCGAGCGCGTTCTAGAGGGGGTCCAGGGTCAGGATATGGAGCATTCCTGTGCGCGTGAGCAGTCCCTGCATGTTTTGATAGATCTCGTTGCCGTAGAAATCCTCACGATACTGCTCCCCTGGCCAGCTTAAAAGGTTGAAAAACAGAGATCCTAGCTTGACAGAATGGCGCGGTGTACCCTCGGCCTGCAAGGGGCCGGCAAGAGAGAGCGTCGAGAGCGAGGGCGTTTCCGGGGCCTCCTCAATATTGCGCGCCAGCAAAGCAAACGAGAGGATCGGCTCGACCGCCTGCTGGCGCAGGCTCTCCAGCCATTCCTGCTGCACCCGTTCGGCCATCTCCGGGCGTACCAGAGCCAGGTGAACTGCGGCCACTGTCGTCTGAGCCTGGGGCCGACTGTAGCCCCAGAGATACTGCATCAGCCACTGATCCGGGGGCGTGTGAAAAATGCCTTCGGGCGAGGCCAGCAAAAGTTGAAGCGGGCTATACCGTTCCTGCGCTTTCTGCCACCATTCGGCGCTCTCCCAGGTGGTGAGCATACAATAGCAGATATCAGGTGCGCGTCCGTGATAAAAACGCGCATTGAGCAGACCAGGAGCATTACGTATCGTATCCGAGATGACGCGCATTCTGGCCAGAGCATCCGCTTCTCTCTGCGGGTTGATCTGCGCCAGCGTAACCACCAGAAGCTCCATGATGCCGCCCCTTTTTACTCGCGTGCGAAAGAGCGCAGGGCATACGTTACCTGTTCCTCCAGGGTCAGAGGGCGATCCTGGGGGATCTTTCTGAGCGCGGCCTGCGCCTCCGCAGTCGAATAGCCCAGGCCGATCAGGGCCTCTAGCACCTCGGCCTGGTTCCCGGAGGCGGCGGGTACGCCGTGTACTCCCGTGCCGGCAAGCGCGGGAAGTTTCCCCTTCAATTCCAGCACCAGGCGGGCCGCGAGCTTTTTCCCGACGCCAGGTGCCAGCGAGAGTCGCTGCACATCTTCGTCGGAAATAGCTTTATAGAGATTTTGCGCATCCATCGTACCGAGCAAAGCCAGGGCTACCTTTGGGCCAACCCCGCTGATATTGATTAGCTGCTCAAAAGCATCGCGCTCTGTTTCGGCGGCAAAGCCGTAGAGCGCCATACCATCTTCCCGCACCTGAAAGTGCGTGTAGAGCGTGACCTCGCTGCCTGGCTCCCCCAACCGGCTGAGCGTTAGCACAGGTGCAAATATCCGCAGGCTGAAGCCACCGACGCGCACAATCGCGTGATCGGCGCGGCGGGCTTCGAGTGTCCCATGAATGCTGGCAATCATTTTTGCCTTACCTCTTCTATAGAGAAACGCCTGTCAACACGAGCTTGCCCGCACATCCAACCTGCTAGCGTCCTTCCCAGGGGTTGGCGGAGCGTTCCCGCAAGAGTGGGACTGTGTTGAGGTGGCAGATAGCTACAGCGGCGGCATCGGCAGCATCGTCGGGACGAGGCACAGCACGCAGATTGAGAAGAATACGCACCATCTCACCCACCTGGATCTTGTCTGCATTACCGTAGCCTGTAACCGCTTGCTTGACCTGCCTGGGCGTATATTCCGCGATGGTTAGCCCACCATTAGCCAGAGCTAGCAGCGCGACCCCACGCGCCTGCCCAACGGTCAGAGCCGTGCGCGCGTTTTTCGCGAAAAACAGCTCCTCCATTGCCCCTTCGGTTGGCTGGTACCTGGTGATGATCTCGTTCAGGCGCTGGTAAATCTGTTGCAAACGCCGAGCCAGCGGCATGCCGGCCGGCGTGGTAATGACATCGCAGGCAATCATGTTCAATGCACTGCCCCTGGCCTCCACAACCGCATAACCCACAATGGCTGTCCCTGGATCGATTCCCAACGTCACCCGCGTTCCTCCCGGAACCTGCCCAGGTGAACCGGCACTCTTTTGCATGCCTGCTGTCCTTTAATTGAACATCTTATTCATACGAAGCAGCGAACTCCTCGGGGAAGTCAGCGTTCGTGTACACATTCTGCACGTCATCCAGATCTTCCAGTTTCTCAATCAGGCGCATAACCTGGTGCGCGACTTTCTCATCATTCAGTTCGACCTTCGTTTTGGCTATCATGGTGCTTTCGGCCCTGGTAACAGTGTACTTCTTCTCCTCCAGACCTTTACGCACTTTCTCCAGATCGGAGGGATCCGTATAAATGGTGAGGTATTCGTCCTCGGGTCCGACCGGGTCTGCGTCGTTCGCTCCCAGATCGATAGCTTCTAGAGAAAGCTCATCAGGATCGTGGCCTTTCAGTTCAACCTCGATAATTCCCGTCGGCTCGAAAAGCCAGTCCACGCAGCCATTCTCACCTAGATTCCCGCCATTGCGGTTGAAGGCATTGCGCACCTCGGCTACAGTGCGATTACGGTTTTCGGTCACAGCCTGAACCATCATGGCTGTCCCGCCGGGACCATATCCCTCGTAGGTAATCTCCTCAAGATTCGCGCCTTCGCTTCCACCCAGGGCACGTTTGATTGTGCGCTCGATATTCTCCAGGGGCATATTCGCATCGCGCGCGCGCTGGACCGCCATGCGCAGGCGGAAATTTGCATTGGGGTCGCCGCTGCCGCCTTCGCGCACAGCCACAACAATTTCACGACCCAGGCGGGTGAAAAGCTGCCCCCTCCGAGCGTCGTTTACTCCTTTTGAGCGCCGGATCTGCGCCCACTTTGAATGACCTGACATACCATCGCCCCCTCATTCGTTGTCAGCACACGTGCTGATCAGGTTGCAAAATATCCTCAGTTGTGTACACAACTGTCATCAGAAAAGTGGTGTTTTGCCCATTGTAACACGAAGATATACAGGCCGTCGAGGGGGCTAATTGCTCTCCAGCCATTCTGCTATTGCATAATTTACCTCCGCAGATTTTTCCCTCTGGACGTAGTGCCCCGCTCCAGGAATAATTTTGAGCGTTGAATTGGCGATGTGCTCGTGCAGGTATACGCTGAATTTGATGGGAGCATTGCGTTCTTCTGCTCCGCAAAGCACCAGGGCCGGAATCTGATGCAGCTCTTGTAGCCGATCCATGACATCAAAGCCATTGCAGGCCAGCAAGTCGCGGTAGAGGATGCCCGGCGCCAGCTTGCTTTGCTCGTTGAGCAGGCGTGCTGGCAGAGTTGGATCGCCCTGTTGCGCGACCGAGAATTGTTTGAGCGTCAGCAAAGCCTGCTCCGGATTTGTACGCGCAGCTTCGAGCAACGCAGGCAGGACGCGCATGCGCGCTCCGGTGCCAATCAAGACCAGCCCGGCTAGTTCGTCGCCGAAATCCAGGCCCATTTGCAGCGCGATCAAGCCCCCCAGCGAGTGCCCTACGATCACCGGTCGTTCCAGACGCAGCTCGTTTCTCACAATCTCGCGCACGGCCCGCGCGTAATCCTCAACACGGACCTGCTCCGGCAGAGTATCGGGCCGCTCTCCATGCCCTGGTAAATCAATCGCGTGTCCACGCTCGCCAAAATACGCTATCTGCTCGCGCCACGCCCGCGCGCTATCGCCCGCACCGTGGATGAATACCAGCGGATTATCCATCATAAACAGGCTCCTTTAATCTCTTGCAATCTCACAGAGAGTAGGCTATCCTTGACAGAGATAGATGCCCATTACAACCCTCCTCATTAAACCACGTATAGTATAAAGGATGCAGGAAGCTTGTTGTATGGACGATGGCGTGCGGAAAAGAACGAGTGGCGTTCGCCAGCGTTTGGGACGCCTGGGTGAACGCCTGGCAGCAGGTGCCCTGGAGCAGCGAGGGTATCGTATCGTCGAGCGTAATTTTCGCTGCCGCGCCGGTGAAATGGATCTGGTAGCCGAGGAGGGTCAGGACCTGGTTTTCGTCGAGGTGAAAACCAGGCGTGGTGCAGAGCGCGGGTTGCCCGAAGAGGCGGTTGATGGTCGTAAGGCCAGGAAACTCCAGGAGATCGCCTATGGCTACCTGGAGAAACATAACCTGGCAGATTGCTCCTGGCGCATTGATGTGGTCGCGGTTCAGTTTAGCTCGCAGGGCAAGTTTGAAGAGATTCGGATATATCAGCATGCAATAACCGCATCATAGTTTTACAATAAAGTATTCCATGGGAGGCGCAGGTCATGGCAGATTTTCTTGATTCTGTGAAAAATAAGGTAAGTGCGGCAGTTAGCCGCACGAGCTGGGAGGCGCAGAAGCAACTGCGCGTTCGCAGCAAACAGACCGAGATTGACAAACTTCTAGAGCAGCGTGAGAAGTTGCTCAACGATCTGGCTATGGCAGCCATCGATCTTTATCAAAAAGGCGCCTTGAGCGATCCGCATCTTTCGCGAGTGTGCGCCAGCATTCAGGAACTCGACCACGATGTGCAGAAGCGCGAAGGTCAGCTGCTGGAAATCAAAAAAGAGGTGTATCCGGCGCAACAGCTCGCGCCCGCCCAGACGGCGGATTATAGCCCGCCGCCCGTGCCTACTTACACTCCTCCTGCCGCGCCTGCGCCCGCTGTTCCACAGCAGCCCGCTGCCCCTGCACCGGCCAATCGTCCACAAGCACAGGCCACCATCTGCCCCTCCTGCGGCAACCCCGTCCGGCCAAACGCACTCTACTGTCGCAATTGCGGTGCAAAACTTCGTTGATTCGACTAAACTGTGTTATAATGATAGACACTTTGTCAGGGAGAGGAAGAAGAGAACCTCTCCCTGCAAGATCAGGGAGAGGATGAGCTTCTCCCCTTGCTGGCAAGAAATGCGCGCATCAAAGGTGTTCTATTGATTAGAAATGCTCAGGAGGAAAACAGCTACACTCTCGACAGTATCAGTCACAGCGTAGAGCAAACGCAACGTCTGGGTATGCGCCTGGGCGAACTGCTGACAGGTGGGGAGCTTATTTTGTTGGAGGGCCAGCTGGGGACCGGAAAAACTACGTTCACGCAGGGATTGGCTCTTGGTATGGAGATCACTGAGAATATTAATAGCCCAACATTTACCATTCTGAAAGAGTATCCCGGTCAGCCGCGCGGAGAGGGAGAGCCGCCCGGCCCGGCGCTTTATCACTTCGATCTCTACCGTCTGGACGATCCCGGCGAGATTTTTGACCTGGGTTTTGAAGAATACTTTTATGGCCATGGCGTCTGTATTGTGGAGTGGGCTGAAAAGGCCGATTTTTACTGGCCCGACGATCATCTGCGCATTCGTCTCAAAATGCTGAGCGAAACCAAGCGCGGCCTACTGTTTATCGCAAGCGGCGCGCGTTACTGCGAGCTGCTGCGGCAATTTCAAAAAAATACGTATGTTACTCCTGGCTCTTGATACTTCTACTCGCCAGGCTAGCGTGGCGCTCTGCGATGAGGAGCGCCTCTATGGCGAATATACCTGGCATGTAGGCAATAACCATAGTGTGGAACTTCTAGAACGCGTTCAGCGCCTGCTCGCCGAAGGTGGTGTTGGTATGTCCGCGCTGGACGGCCTGGCCGTGGCGACCGGTCCCGGCTCGTTCAATGGGGTGCGCGTGGCCGTAGCGACTGCTAAGGCTCTGGCTTTTGCCATGCGTAAACCCCTGGTGGGGATCAGCACTCTAGAAATGTGCGCGGCTCAGCACCAGCAGTGGGCCGGCCCCGTTTGCTCGCTGCTTGAAGCCGGGCGTTCTGAGCTTTATGCGGCCTGCTATCTGTTCGAGGGCCAGGAGAGTGCAGGAGTGCTGACGTATCGCTCGCGCCAGCTTGGCGACTATCAAGTGCTGGCCCCGCATGACCTTGCGCTCTACCTGCAAGAACAGATCTCTCCTCTGGTGGGAATCGAGGGAGAAGCGCAGACTTCCCCCTACCTCTTTTGTGGAGAGATAAGCGAAGACTCGCGCCTTGCCCTGACTACGAGTATGAAAGATCGGGCTTTTTTTGCCCCGGTCATTGCGTCGGTGCGGCGTGCGTCCATTCTGGCCTGCCTGGCCCGGCAACGTCTGGCCGAAAACAGTGTGGATGACCCGCTGCTGCTTGAGCCGCTCTATCTGCGGCGTCCGTCGATCACCACCAGCACCCGGAAGCGGCCTCTCTTGGGAAGGAATTTCAGTTCAAGTGATCAGCAAAGTACAGAAAGGGAAGAAGGTGCGTTACGTCATTGATCGCATGACAATGGCAGACGTACCTCGCGTTGTCGAGATTGAGCGTCTGGCCTATCCATCTACCTGGCCTCCCAGCGCCTACCGCAAGGAGCTACAGGATAACCGCTGGGCGCATTATATTGTGTTGCGCGACACACACATTGCCCAGGAGAGCATGATCGTGCCGGCCCAGAACCCGGAGAAACCCCGGCGATTCCTTTCACTGCCTTTCCTGCCCGGTCGCACGACGAGCACGCTTTCAACTCCGAGCCTGGCCTCGATTATCGGCTTCGCCGGCCTCTGGTTGATGGTAGACGAGGCCCATGTAACGACGATTGCCATGCATCCCAATTTTCGCCGGCGCGGTCTGGGCGAATATATGCTAGCTAGCCTGATCGGCATTGCCTACGAGATTGGAGCCAGGTGGGTAACGCTGGAAGTGCGCGTGACGAACCACAGCGCTCAGAACCTCTATCGTAAATATGGCTTCCGTGAGGCCGGTCTGCGCCATCGGTATTATAGCGATAATCAAGAAGACGCTCTGATTATGTGGACTGACGAGATCAATTCTCCGGCGTATAAAGAGCGTTTCCAGGAATTGAAAATGGCTCTGTTAAGGAAGCTTGAGGATCAGTAGCCTATGCTTATACTTGGGATCGAAAGCTCCTGCGACGAAACCGGGGCTGCTGTCGTCAAGGATGGCCGCTTCCTTCTCTCTAATGTTGTCGCCTCGCAAACAGAGATACATAACCGCTACGGCGGAGTTGTGCCCGAAGTGGCCTCGCGCCAGCAACTGTCGTCGATTCTCCCGGTGATTGAGACTGCAATGGAGCAGGCTCGCTGCGGCTGGGAGAATATTGATGCGATTGCCGCAACCTATGGCCCAGGGCTGGCCGGCTCTTTGCTAGTGGGTCTAACCGTGGGCAAGGCTCTCTCGCTGGCATACAACCTGCCTTTTCTGGGTGTAAACCACCTGGAAGCCCATATCTATGCTAACTGGTTGCGCGAGCAGAGTGGAACAGGCTTATCATCTGCCGGCGATTCCGCCTGGGAATTTCAAGCTGGCGATCCCAGCTTTCCATTGCTCTGCCTGGTGATCTCCGGTGCGCACAGCGAGCTGGTACTGGTGCATACACATGGCTATTATGAGCTGCTAGGTCGCACCAAAGACGACGCCGCCGGAGAAGCTTTTGACAAGGTAGCGCGTATACTCGGACTGGCCTATCCCGGTGGCCCTTCGATCCAGAAAGCAGCTCTCCAGGCTGAGGAGGAACTCAGGCAAGCAGGCAAACCAGCGACTGTAGCACACAATGCCTACCGTCTGCCGCGCGCCTGGTTGCGTGGCACCTATGACTTTAGCTTCAGCGGCCTCAAAACTGCCGTGCTCCACCTGGCCGAGGGAGCAACTGAGCATTCGCGCACCACATCTGAGTCAGGCGAGAAAAAGGCCCAGGTCAGCCGCTATACACGCATAGGTCATTCTGCCCAGAAAAGCGGGGTGAACGTGCCAATGCTGGCTGCCAGCTTCCAGGAGGCGGTGGTTGATGTGCTGGCAGTGAAGACACGCCTGGCTGCTCAAGAATATCATGTTAAACAGGTGCTGCTGGCAGGTGGGGTGGCCGCAAATATTGCCCTGCGCGCGCGCCTGGAGCAGGAACTGCGCCCGCTCAATATTCGCCTGAACTATCCGCCCATTGAATTCTGCACCGATAACGCGGCCATGATCGCGAGCGCTGCCTTCTTTCACCTTTTACGTGGCGAACAGCACGGCCTGGACCTGGACGTGGTGCCCGGTCTGAGCCTGCCTTTTACCCGAAAGTCGTAGGGAAAAGCATGTCAAAGTCAAAAACGTATGCCCTGGGCATCGACCTGGGCGGCACGAAAGTCCTGACCTCGGTGGTAGATGTCATGACCGGGGAAGTAATTGCCTCTGTACGCAAACGCACCAAGGCCGAGAAGGGCCAGGACTTTATCTCGAAACGCACGGTTGAGCTCGCGGAGTCAGTGCTCAACGACTCCCAGTTGCCGAAAGACGCTGAGATCGTGGCGATAGGCGTGGGCGCAGCCGGCCAGATTGATCGCAAGGCCGGCGTGATTCTGGACGCGCCCAACCTGGGTGTACGCAACCTCGATCTGGGTGAACTGCTGGGCAAGCAGTTCGGCAAGCCTGTATCAGTAGGAAACGATGTCGAGGTCGCGACCATCGGAGAATTGTATTACGGCTCAGGTCGCGGCTACAAAAATTTTGTCTGTGTCTTCGTAGGCACAGGAATTGGCGGAGGAATCGTGCGCAATGGGCATATCTATACCGGTATGACCGGGACCGCCGGCGAAATCGGTCATGTGCCAATCGAAGCGGGCGGGCGCCTGTGCGGCTGCGGCAATCGCGGCTGTCTGGAAGCCTACGCCTCGCGCACCGCCATCACCAGAGCCATTATGGCCGAAATCCATCACGGGCGCAAATCCGTGCTGGCGGACGAGGCCGCACAACAACTGAAACAGGGCGAGACCATCATCCGCTCCGGCCTGCTGGCCGATGCCATTAAGCAGAACGACGCCCTGACTATCGAGATTGTCACCGAGGCTGCCGACTATCTGGGCTACGGCCTGGGAGGCGTGATCAACTTCTACAATCCCGAATGCGTCATCCTCGGCGGCGGTGTCATCGAGGCTATCGACTTGCTTTTCGAGCGTGCTCGCAGCCGCGCCCTGACCATCGCGCTCAGCCAGCCTGCCAGCCATACCAAAATCATGCGCACCAAACTCGGCGATTTCTCCGGCGTAGTTGGAGCCGCTTGCTTGGCTGCTGAAGCGGCTGGTTACGAGCTGGGATTAGAGAGATAGGGAGGATAAGTTCCAATCGCGCCAGAGGCATCGCTTGTGTCTTCTCAGCAATTTTTCTCGTCTCTATAGTCAAGATAGGAAGCAGGGAAAGTGGCCCTGTTTGAATGGGCCTTGATCGAGTATGCCTGCAATGTTTCCCAATCTTTCCTGACAAAGAGAATAGAAAAGGTTTTTACGATATATGACACGCATTCTTTCTTATAATATCCTGGTGGGAGGAACCAGGCGGATCGATCCTATCGAGCGTATGATCAGGGAGGCCGATCCCGACGTAGTAGGGCTAGTGGAGGCAACGAACCTTGAGGTCGTCAGAGAGCTGGCTCGGCGATTGGGCATGGAATATCGTACTAACGCAGCTCCTGATGGCTCCTGGAAACCCTCCATTGCACTCTTGAGCCGCCTGCCCATCACTGGCAGCGAGATTCACCCCTGTTCTGGCTTGATCACCAGGCCGCTGCTGGAGGTAATGCTGGAAGAATCGCATGGAGAAAGGCTGACCGCGTTTGTAGTACACTTGATAGCCTCATTCTCGGATGGCCGGGGCGGCGAACATATCCGGCGCAAAGAGGTACGCGAGATCCTGCGAGTCACACAAGCCAACCAGGGGCCGCATTTCTTGATGGGCGACTTTAACGCGCTGGCCCCAGGCGACAGCTTCAAAGCAAGCGCACTGCTTGGCTACCTGCTAGAGCAGGAGCAGCGTCGGAAGGACCGCTCATATGATAGTAACGGGCATCCTACTCTCGATGGAGTTGTGCCCCCATCATTGCGCTTTCTTAACCCGTTCCTCAACCAGATTCCACGTAGCAAGCTGCTCTGCGCGATGTTCGATGCGGCCAGCTCGCTCTACGCTCCGCGAGGCAGTATCCGTCTGCTGCGCAAGGCTGGTTACGTCGATTGCTTCCGCTCATTGCATCCGCGAGAGCGAGGCTTTACCTGCCCGGCAGCAGCTCCCGCCGGGCGTATTGACTACATCTTCGCCAATTCGCTGCTGGCTGCGCGCCTATCCGCCTGCGCAGTGGTAGAGGGAAACGATGAGGTACGTGGTAGAGAAGCCAGCGATCACCTGCCGATTATGGTGGAATTTGGTGCAGGCGTGGAGACACCCGTCAAGCCGTGCAAGGACGAACTGGTTGAAGCTGGGGAAACCAGGAGCGAGGCACTCTAGTTCATCCAATAAATGATGAGTCAAAAAAACCTGGCGACGCCAGGTTTTTTTGACTCATCATTTATTGGAAAACATCCTTTGTTTTCTCGAAGAGGTCGCGAAAGAAGTTCTTACCCTCCTGTTCGCTCCGCTCTTTTTCCAGCCGATCCAGTTCTTCAAACAGACGCTTCTCCTCTGGGCTGAGATTGGTGGGAGTAACCACCTTCACCGTTACATGCTGGTCGCCGCGCGCGCTACTGTGAACAACCGGCACCCCCATATTCTTCAAGCGGAAGGATCGCCCGCTTTGCGTGCCGGGTGGGATTTTCAGCATTACGGTCTTATTATCAACTGTAGGCACTTCTACCTCGGCCCCCAGAGCCGCCTGAGTGAAGCTGATCGGCATCTCGTAAAGGATGTCATTGCCGCTGCGCTTAAAGAACGGGTGCGGCTTCACAGTCAGTATGACATAGAGATTGCCCGGAGTGCCGCCGCGTGAACTCACCTCGCCTTCCCCGGTCACGCGCACGTTAATGCCATCGTCCACGCCCGCCGGAATATTGACCTTGACGCGCCTGTTGTTACGCACGCGCCCCTGGCCTCGGCATTTTTCGCAAGGAGTGGTAATAACACGCCCCTCGCCTCTACAGCGCTCGCACATGGTTACATTAACAAACTGGCCAAAGATGGATTGTTGCACGCGTCGGATCTCGCCGGTTCCCTGGCAAGCCGAACAACGGGCAGTCGAAGTTCCCGGTTGAGCGCCGCTGCCGTGACAGACGGTACAATTCTCCCAACGCGGCAACTCAATCTCTTTCTGGCAGCCAAAAACGGCCTCTTCAAAAGTAATGGTCAGGTCGTAGCGCAGGTCTGCGCCACGCTGCGTACCTGCACGTCGTTGAGAGGATGCTGTGCCCGCGAAGAATGTCTCGAACAGGTCATTGATCGTGCTAAACCCGAAGTCCCCGCCGAAACCGCTGAAACCTGCACCTGCTCCGTTGCTTACACCGGCATGCCCAAAGCGATCATACATGCTGCGCTTTTGGGCATCGCTCAACACTTCATACGCTTCGTTGATTTCGATAAAACGGGCTTCCGCTTCCGGTTCTTTGTTGGCATCAGGGTGATATTGTTTGGCCAGGCGACGGAAGGCTTTCTTGATTTCCTCCTCGGTCGCGCTGCGCGATACCCCCAGTACCTCATAATAATCTCGCTTATTCGTGGCCATTCGATGGTCCTTCGTCGTGTTAAAAGAAATGCGGGGCGGTCATCCCCGGCAGAAATGCTTCCGCCTCTCCAACGTTCTTATCAATTGATTGCTCTTTTAGCAAAACAGGGAGCAAACCCTTCCCTTTTCCCTGGCACCGATGTTTACCACCTCCAGGTCGCAAACTGATCTTCTCATATCCGCCAAATCGTACACTTTTGGCGAGATTTACGCAAGATGCTAGCCCACAAGTTCAAAGCAATGTAAGCATTTCTCCCTAGCAGATGAGCAGTGCAGGAGCAAAGTTGTTTGCCCCTGCACCCGCTCGCCTACATTTCTTTGTACTCGCCCTCAATCGTGTCATCGGATGGACCGCCGCCAGGGGCTTCCTGCTCCGGCGCACCGTAGTCCGCACCCGTTGCTCCACCCTGACGGTAGATTTCCGTCGTAATCTTGTGGAAGCTCTGCTCCAGAGACTCGCGTGCCGCTTTGATGCGCGACACATCATCGGTGCCAAGCGCCGTGCGAATATCGGCGATCTTCGTTTCCAGCTCGCTCTTCTGATCCGCAGTAAGCTTGTCACCCAGATCGGTGATACTCTTCTCCGCCCGGTAGGCCGCGCTATCAGCCAGATTGCGCTCCTCAATCTCTTCTTTGCGCCTCCTATCTTCGGCCGCATGAGATTCGGCGTCGCGCACCATTCTCTCAATCTGATCCTTCGAGAGGCCGCTGGAGGCCACAATGGTAATCTTCTGCTCGCGCCCGGTGCCTTTGTCTTTCGCAGAGACATTCAAAATGCCGTTTGCGTCGATATCGAATGTTACTTCGATCTGCGGAATGCCACGGGGAGCAGGTGGAATACCATCCAGGATAAAGGTGCCCAGCGAGCGGTTATCTTTGGCAAACTCGCGCTCGCCCTGCAGCACATTGATCTCCACGCTCGGCTGGTTATCGCTGGCGGTCGAAAAGATCTGGCTCTTCTGCGTTGGAATGGTTGTATTGCGGTCAATCAAGCGCGTGAAGACGCCGCCCAGAGTTTCGATGCCCAGCGAGAGCGGAGTCACATCGAGCAGGAGAACATCCTTCACATCACCGGTCAGTACGCCGGCCTGAATGGCGGCTCCTACGGCCACCACTTCGTCCGGATTCACCCCTCGGTTCGGCTCGCGGTCGAAGATGCGTTTGACCAGCGTCTGCACCGCCGGCATACGGGTTTGACCACCCACCAGCACAACCTCGTTGATATCGCCGGGACGAATACCTGCGTCGGCAAGGGCTCGCATCACCGGCTGGCGGGATTTCTCAATCAGCTCCTCAACCAGCTGCTCTAGCTTGGCGCGAGTGAGCGTCATGTTCAGGTGTTTGGGGCCACTGGCATCTGCCGTGATAAAGGGTAGGTTGATTTCCGTCGTCATCGAGCTGGACAACTCTTTTTTCGCCTTCTCAGCGGCCTCTTTCAGACGCTGCAACGCCATGCGATCCTGGCGTAGATCAATGCCATTTTCGCGGCGGAACTCATCGGCCAACCAGTTAATGATACGCTGGTCGAAGTCATCACCGCCCAGGTGCGTATCGCCGTTCGTGCTCTTCACCTCGAATACGCCGTCGCCCAGTTCTAGAATCGAGATATCGAACGTGCCACCACCGAGGTCATAGACTGCAATGCGCTCGTCTTTCTTCTTATCCAGACCATAGGCCAGCGAAGCTGCCGTTGGCTCGTTGATGATACGCAAAACGTCCAGACCCGCGATGCGTCCTGCGTCCTTCGTCGCCTGGCGCTGCGCATCATTAAAGTAAGCCGGCACGGTAATCACCGCCTGCGTTACACGCTCACCCAGGTAGGCTTCGGCATCGGTTTTTAGCTTTTGCAGGATCATCGCAGAAATCTCAGGTGGGCTATACTGCTTGCCCTGCACCTCCACCCAGGCGTCACCGTTGCTGGCCTTGATTACCTTAAAGGGGACGAGCCGCCGGTCGCGATCAACTTCGGGATCATCGTATTTGCGGCCCATAAAACGCTTGATTGAATAGATTGTATTGTCTGGATTGGTGACAGCCTGGCGCTTCGCTACCTCGCCAACCAGGCGCTCGCCACTCTTACTCATCGCCACGATTGACGGGGTCGTGCGCGAACCTTCGGCATTAGGAATGACGACCGGCTCGCCGCCCTCCATCACTGCCACACAAGAATTGGTTGTTCCCAGATCGATACCAATAACTTTGCCCACTATTTCCTCCTAAGAAACGAGAGTGTGTTGTGTGTATTTCAAAGATCTTCATAGCCGTACATTTCGGCTAAGAGTTCGTTCATCACTCTGGTCATGTAGCGAACTACCGCGATAGCTCGCCCGTATTGCATGCGTGTGGGACCAATCACGCCCAGCATACCGCCAATTTTGCCCTCCTGGCCGTAGCGAGCTACCACCAGGCTCACGTCCCTCATCTCATCCCACTCGTTCTCCCCGCCAATAATTACCTGAACTCCATCAGCATCTCGCAGGTGCGAAGTCAGAGCCGGCAGAAAACGATGCTGCTCCAGCACCGACATCACTTTGCGGACGCGCTCATTACGCTCCTCTTCGGGTCCCATGCTGGTAAATTCGGGCTGATCCAGAATATTGACCACGCCCTCACGATAGAAGACATCCCCCACTGGATCGCCATGTTGCTCCAGAATGCGCGCGATAGTTGTGCCAACCAGCCGCTCAATCGGCGAGAAATCGTGTGTCGCCAGCAGTTCCTGAAGCTCGCTCGTATTCTTATTGACAAACAACTGATTCAGGCGCGGAGCCAGATTACTGAACTCTTCCTGCCCGCTTGGCGTATCCAGCAAGAGCCGCTGCTGCTTAACCGTGCCATCTGTCAATACCAGCACCAGGTGGGCCGATAGATCAGTAACCGATAGAACCTCGAAGTGTTTCAAGCGTCCCTCGCTGGCCCTCGGTTGCGTCATCACGGCCGCGCTATGCAGCAGACGTGCCATCACCGAGGCCGTTAGCCGAACCCATTGGTCCAGCTGATCCTGTACCTGATAGAACTGATGCTGAATCAAGCGCTGCTCATCGAGCGAAAGGGCCGATTCTTGCATCAGATGTTCCACAAAGTAACGATAGCCCAGATCGGTTGGTACGCGCCCGGCCGACGTATGCGGCTGATAGATCAAACCGGTCTCTTCCAGCCCTGCCAGTTCATGGCGAACCGTCGCCGAACTGAAATGTAGCCCGTACTTGCGTACCAGGGTTTCAGAGGCCACCGGCGTAGCGCTGTGAATGTATTCTTCAACCAGCGCTCGCAGAATTTCCTGCTTGCGCGGACTCAGTGGAATCATCTTGTGCTTCTTCACCCTTTACAACATCCCTGATCTGGAATGTTGATGTGTATGATACTATACTTGTCAACTTCGACTGCTAGCAGTCT
>DATGKW010000206.1:0-3753 GCA_035294465.1 Ktedonobacteraceae bacterium
ATGAGCGTGCCTTTTTCGGAATCGGGAAAAATATCCGAGACGAACAGAACGCCTGGCTGCTTTTTGAGCAGTTCGTCAAATTGACGCATCCTCTTCACCCACAGTTCTTCCTTTCCAGGCTGCGGAAAATGAACCGAGTAGAAAACAAACATAGCTTAAGCCTTCTCTTTTCTGGTGGACATGTTCTGATTCATTTGCACAAAGATTGACTGGGCACCGAAGATCGAAAAAGATGAGAATAGCATACAATGGATACACACATTTGGCAACTGTTGCTCCCCCGTTGCTTTAATGTTCTCCCTGATAGGCACTCAGCGCGCGCGCCAGCGTATCAATTTCTTCCGTTGTGTTATAAAAGCCGGTGGAGACGCGCATGGAGTTCATCTCCGGGATGGTGCGAATAAAGATATTGTGCTGCTCGCTCAGGTACTTCACAACTTCGTCGGGGTTCCGTCCGTCCAGGATGAAGGTCAGCAAGCCGCTGCCAGCGGGCGTGGGAGTGAGCAAGCGCAGGCCCGGCACGCTCTGCAATGTGTTGAAGGCGTAGGTATTCAAGTCGGCGATGCGCTCGAAGATCCATTGATAGCCGACGGTCTCTTCCAGCCAGTTGAGCGCGGCGGCCTGAGCGACAATGGCGGCGGTGTGGCGGCCGCCTGCCTCGAAGCGGCGTGCGTTCTCCGCCAGCTTCCATTCCTCGCTGTGTGGGTCCTCGACCGAGGAGTAGCCTACATATGTTGAGGTAATACGGTTCAAAGCATCCCGGCATGCATAGAGGGCGCCGGTGCCGTCGGGACCACAGAGCCACTTCTGACCAGGTGTGGCGTAGAAGTCGATGCCCAGGGCATGAGCATCAACAGGGATTGCTCCCGCCGATTGCGCGCCATCGATCAGCACAAGAATGCCGCGTTCGCGTCCCAGAGCGCCTACTTCGCCGATGTTTAGCTGTACGCCGGTGGTCCAGGTGACGTGTGAAATTGCGATCAGGCGCGTGCGGGATGTGATCTGTTCGGCCACAGCCTCGTGTGCCGGGCGTTCGGCGTTTGGACCGAGATCGGCAACGCGAATCACCACGCCGTAGCGCTCGCGCAGTTGGGAGAGAGGCGCAAGCAGGCTGAAATGCTCGTGGTTAGTGGTAATGATCTCGTCACCCGGCTGCCAGTTGAGTCCATAGGAGATGATATTCAGACCATCGCCGGTGCTGCCGGTCAGAGCAATTTCGTCTTCGCGCGCGCGCAGCAGGCGGGCTACGGCCTGGCGTGCTGCCTGCTGCGCCGCGTGCATCCGCTCGAAAAAGGCCATACCCAGCCGTCCTGCCTGCAACTCGTCCTGGGCCTGCTGCTGCATCGCCTGAATGGCGCTGACCGGTAAGGGGCCAAATGTGCCGGTATTGAGATAGATGCGCGATGTTGTGGCAGGCATTTCCCTGCGTATGCGTTCAATGGGAGTGAGGTCTAACACGGTGGAAACTCCTTGTGTTGAATATATTGAAAATATTCTATGTCTAGTCTATCATACGGGCAGTTGGTCTGACCAGGATGACACAGGTCTTTTCTTGCATGCGGTTGATCGGCGCGGCTTTTGCTATTGCGCAGGCTGGAACTCTCTGCTATCATGTGAATAGTACAGGTACCGTTTCACCCGCCTTATCTTGTTGCGTTTTCTCAATGCCGAGAACTCCTGCTCTGTGCAGCGTGAGATACAATGAGTACAACTAAGCAGTTGCACGTCTATTTGTTCGGCTCATTTCGCCTGGTGCGTAATGGCGTCGAGGTCTCGTCGAAGGACTGGTATACCCGCCAGGCGCGCCAGTTGTTCAAAGTGCTACTTCAGGAGCGGGGGCACCTGGTTTCCGCCAATAAATTGATTGACCTGCTCTGGCCGGAGAATGTCGAGAACGCGCATAAGGCCCTGCGCAGCGCCGTGAGCGCGCTGAGGGATGTTCTCGAACCTGAGCGTGAACCCTGGCTTTCCTCCAGTTTTGTGCCGAGAGGGCAGAATGGCTACGCGCTGGTTTTTCCTCCTGATTGCCGCGTATGGGTCGATGTAGCCGAATTTGAGCGCCTGCTCGATCTCGCTTTGCAAAGTGTGAATACTGCCGAATCACGTACAATGCTTGCCTGCGCCCTGCAATTTTACGCGGGCGATTATCTCGCGGAGGATGGAGAGGCCGCCTGGGTGCTGGCCGAGCGCACACGCTTGCGCGAACGCTATTTTGCCGGAGTAATTCATTTGATGCAGTGGTGGGGGGAGCTTGCCTGCTATCGCGAGGCGATTGAATTGGGCCGACGGGCACTTGAACAGGACACCTGCCGCGAGCCGCTTTACCGGCTGATTATGCAGTACCAGGCGCTGGCGGGCGATAAGGCTGGAGCTTTGCTGACCTTTGAGCAATGTCGCCGGGAACTGGACAGGCACCTGGGTGCTGATCCCTCGGCGCAAACGCTGGCTTTGCATATAGCCATCCTCAACGGTACCTTTCCAGAGCAAAAGTACGCTGAGGCCGCCGCTCTGGCCTGGCCGGCGCTTGACGATGATCACGAAGCCGGAGCCTCTGAGCTAGAACAGCGGCTGGTGGAGGCGCAGGAGCGGGCGCTGCACTATACGTTACAGGCAGCGGATTACGCGCGCCGGGTTTCCAGTTATCGCCAGGCGTTGGTAGACTATGATGCGGCCTCGCGTTTGTTGCAGGCACAGTGTACCTGGCAGAACAATGCCGTGAAGGAAGCGAGCGCCGAGTGGTGGAGCAGGTTGTATTACGGGCGCGGCCTGGTTTACGAGGCGCTGATGGATTGGCAGGGCATCCAGGAGAACCACCATGAGCTGTCGGCCTGGGCTGTGCAAAAGCAGGACCCGGTTCTGGCCAGCGGCAGCACCCAGCGCATGATTGTCAATCGCTCTCTGATGGGCTATCTCTCCGAAGCGCTGGGCATGGAGCGTGAATTTATTCGCCAGTTGCAGAAGGAGAGCGAAAAATTCGCCACGCAGAACTCACCAACTGGTGAAAGCCTGCGTTTGCTGACCGACCTGGCCCGGCGCTGGATACGCATTCTCAATCTGGACGATCCCGAAGACAACGGCCAGGGCTCTGCCTTGCCGTTTCCCCCTTTTTACGCGGCCTCTTCTCCATCCGTTCACAATTGGGACAGGGCAATCGAGATCCTGGGGCCTGCTCAGGCTGCTTCTACGTTGACCTCTTATGGCTGGACCCTCCTGCTGCAAGGGCTGAACGCAGAGACCGAGGGCTGTTTACGCGCGGCCCAGAAAGCAGCTGTTGCGACCGGGCAGATTACCTGGGAGATCCTCGCTTCGCTCCATCTGAGTCAGGCTTATTATCTCAACAGCCAGCACGACAAGGGCATGCAGGAATTTGCGCATTGTATGGAGCGCAGCCAGCAGGTTCCGGAGGCTACCTGGGTCATCGTCTGGCCTTTGCTCAACCAGGCCTACTACCTGATACGCCGGAAGCAGTTGAGCGAGGCCGAGCGGATCTTTTGCCTTGTTCGGCAGCGGCTTGAGCGCCAGGATCTGCCGTCCTATCGCTGCGGCTTGCAGATCGGCCTCGGTTTGCTGGCCCTGGCTCGCCAGCAATTCGAGCAGGCGTATGCGTTGCTGCACGAAACGTTGGCACAAAGGCAGAGCATCTATATCGAGGTCTACGTCCTGGCTGAAATTGGCCTCGCGCGGATTGCCCAGCACCGGGGCGCTTACACCGAGGCTCGCGAGCGGCTGTACAATATGCTCGCCTTCAGTGGC
>DATGKW010000207.1:0-6211 GCA_035294465.1 Ktedonobacteraceae bacterium
GTAACAGAACAACTGAAGGCGCGTGGCATCCCGGCCATCGAGGGCGTGACAGGCACTTCAGCGAACCCGACAGAATACGCGTGGCGTTTCAGCCCGCTCAGCAATAATCAGCTTGAGCGGATCACCTCTGAGCGCGAGCTACGCGTTCTGGTGGCCACAGATGTCCTGAGTGAAGGACAAAACTTGCAAGACGCGGCCATCGTCGTCAACTATGACCTGCCCTGGGCGATCATTCGCCTGATCCAGCGCGCCGGGCGTATTGACCGCATTGGCCAACGCTCCGACAGCATCTACTGCTACTCATTCCTGCCCGCTGATGGCGTAGAAAAGCTGATCAAATTGCGCGAACGCGTGCGGACCAGATTGCAGGAGAACGCGGAAGTAGTAGGAACCGATGAAGCATTCTTTGAAGACGATGACATGAATGACCAGGCCATTATCGATCTGTATAACGAGAAAGCTGGTATCCTCGACGGCGATACCGACAGCGAAATTGACCTGGCTTCCCAGGCGTATCAAATCTGGAAAAACGCCACCGACGCAGATCCGCACTTAAAACAGATCATTGAGCAACTCCCCAATGTGGTCTTTTCAACCCGCGCGCACCAGAGCACAGCTCTAGCTCCCGAGGGAGTGCTGGTCTATATGCGCACAGCCGAGGGGAACGACTCGCTGGCGTGGATTAACCGCCAGGGAGAGAGTGTCACCCAGTCACAACTGGCTATTTTGCGCGCGGCAGCCTGCGAGAGCACCACGCCCGCGCTACCGCGTCCATCTGAACAACACGAGCTGGTCAAACGCGGCGTGGAACACATTATTGAGGAAGAGACGCACGGAGCGGTTGGGCAGCTTGGCAGCCGTTCGGGCGCGCGTCTGCGCACATACCAGCGGCTGATCCATTTTGTCGAAGCTTCCAAACAGAGCCTTTTCCCTGCTCCCCCCGAAATCCACAAAGCGATTGATGAAATTTACCGATATCCCTTGCAAGAGAGCGCACGTGATACGCTGAACCGGCAACTGCGAGCGGGAATCAGCGATGACGACCTCGCCAACCTGGTGATCGCGCTGCGCGACGCGAATCGCCTGTGCCATGTGCAGGAAGACGAAGAAGAGACGAAGGAGCCGCAGATTATCTGCTCCCTCGGATTGTTTGCGCCTGGCGCGTAGAGATACCTGACGCCCCACATTCTTGACAACCACATCTCCTATCTATTGAGTTTTAAACGTGCAAAAATGAGAAATTTATAGTATCCTGGTAGTAATCCTTCTTTTATCTTATCGTCGCTCAAAATTTTGCCTTCGTTACATAATGTGCTGAGTAGAGGCGGAAAGGAAAGAATCCTATGCTCGATCCTTCTGAAATCAACGGTCAGATACATGTCCGCATTGTTCCGGTTGCGGAAGAAGACGATGACCTGGAAACGCTCGGCCTGGTGGAAAATGTGCGTGCTAATTTCCTGGCTGAGATTTCTTCGCTGCAAATGTACAAAGTAGAGCGCATCAGTGATCAGGCGCGCGGCGGGGGCCTCATCGCTCTGACAGTAGCAAAAATTGCTCGGAAGATACTCGCACAAAAAGATCTCATTGTAGAGTTGCTACAGACTAGCCAGCCGGTTATTGAGAGTCTGGCTGAAAGCAAACACGTCCAGGAAGTAGAAGTAACTATAGATGGTAATAGCATTCGCATCGAAAAGCCTACAGAGGCACAAACAAACAGGCTAGTAGAGATTTATGAAGCGGTCAGCCTGGGAAAAACACAGCAGGTCACGCTTACAAATACTGTTGAGATTACAGCAACCGTTTCCAAAGATGAGCCGCCAGCTATAGCAGAGCAATCAACTACCGGGCAGGATAAGTGAGCTTCCACGTCTTTGTAGAAGAAAAAGAGGCAGGGAGCAGCAATGCCACGTGATACAGAGACCAATGAGCGCTACTCGGTATGCATCGGGATCGATACCTATGCACCCGAAACGGGCCTCAAACCGCTGAGTTGTGCAGAGAATGATGCGCGAGCTATGGATAAAGTCCTGGGGGAGCTGGGCTTTGCTCCTGAAAATCGTGTGCTTTTGCTGGGTGAGGAGGCCACGCTTGACGCGGTGAATGATGCGCTGGGAGAGATGATCTTCAATTGCTCGAAAGAAAATGATCTGGTCGTCGTGTATTTTGCTGGCCACAGCACGCCAGTTACGCTTGAAGATCGCTCAGGAGTTCGAGCAAGCGAAGTCTTTTTAGCAACCACTGATTTTCGTCGTCAACGTCTCATGACAGACCGTTACTTTCGCCAGGAGCGCGCGCTCGGCATGGAACGAGTGCGCCGCGTCTTTTTTGAGGGATCAGGGTCACGTAAACGCCTTTTCATTTTTGATAGCTGCTACAGCGGCGATTTTTATGGCTCTGCCTACCGTGATGATACCAACCAGGTTCTCGGTTATATCCGGGAAAAGATGAATAGTGAGACCGAGGGACGTATTTTCATTGCGAGTTGCCTCCCTTACCAACAGGCGCAGGAAAGCATTACCTATGGTCACGGTCAATTTACCTACTATCTCCTCCAGGCTCTCAAAGGAGATCCCGACGCAGTACGCAATGACGGTACGTTAACCGCGGGTAGTCTATTTGACTACCTTAATGATAAGCTTCAGAATCAAAAGCCGGTGAAAGGCGGCGTTGAATTCGGCTCCTTTGTGTTCACCAGATATCCTCACCTGGCAAGAACCGATGTATTCAGCCCAGGAGGCGAGGATAGAGCAGCAAGAGAAACGCAATTACAAGAGAAGTGGATTGACCAGAGCGATACTGTACAGGACCTTCTAGAACGTTTTGTGGGACGAGAGGAAGAGCTTGCTGCACTGGAGGAGCGCATTGCCGGACAAAGAGAGCGTGGGGGCTATGTTCCCATCGTAGGAGACGCGGGACAGGGAAAAAGCAGCATCATCGCAAAACTGATCGAGAAGCAAGGCAGAGATGACACTGCCTACCATTTCGTCCCGTCGCGCGCCAACATTGGCAGTGAGTATCAAATTCTCCTCCTGCGCAGCCTGATGGCTCGGCTGCTGCTCAAATACGATCTCCCCGCGCGCTATATCGCAGGAGAGAGCTATCCCATTCTCTGTGATTACTTCGTCAGGTTGTTAAAAGAAATCTCTGAGCAGCAGGCACAAGAAACCGTTTATATCGATGGACTCGATCAACTCAGCGTGGATAAAGCGACTGGACCAGACCTGAGTTTTCTGCCGGACCCGCTTCCTCCTGGAATCGTCATCGTCGTAGGCACACGCCCGAACGAGGCACTGCGGCAACTACAGCGACTCGCAAGCGCGAGGGAGCCGTATTCTCTACCGGGCCTGAGCCGCGGGGATTTTGATTTGCTCCTGCGACGCCATGATGTCACTACTCTTACCTCTGCCCTGAAGAACCTGCTGGTTGAGAAACTGGGGCACAGCCCTCTGTACCTCGGCCTGGTTGCAGAGGAGCTGGTCAAACAGCCGGAGCTACAGAGCGAAGCGGCCATCGCCAGAATCGCCAGCAATCCAGAAAATATTTTTGGTCTCACGTTCTCACGTCTCCAGCAAGTCTCTGGCTGGCTTGAGATTATCCGGCCTCTTGTGGGGACGCTGCTTGTCGCGCAGGAGCCGCTTTCCAGTTCGCAAATTGCGCATATTCTGCACAAGGAGGAAGTACGCGTCAGAGCAGGAGTAATCAGTCTTGGTGGCTTGTTAGCGCACTCCGGCCAGCAAAAATACACGCTCTTCCATAGCAAGCTGCGTGACTACCTTGGGCCACAGAGCGTAGAGCCGGATAGCGATATTCAATTTAGTCCTGGCGAGGTGGAAGAGCTGCATGGAAATCTGGCTTGCTGGTGCGAACAGGAATCGCCGGAGCAGATCTGGCAACCGCTTCCTGCCCCCACATCATCTGATGATTATCAGGAATACGCGCGCAAGCATTATATTTTCCACCTCTACCACGCCGGAAACTATCAACGGCTCTTCGATGTCCTGAATACGGGCACCTACGAACGAGAAAAGCTGCGCTTTGATCGGAGCACACGTTCGAGCGCGGCGGACCTCCTTCTGGGTTGTGAGGCAGCGGCACGTCTGGCCAGAACGCCTGACGAGGGAAGAAATTTGCTCAATGCTCTCTGGCGCTATACCCTGCTCAGAACCAGCCTCGCAACCAGGGCCGATGCCTACCCCACCGAAGCCTTCGAGGCCCTCCTGGCAATGGGAAGAGAGCATGAGGCGTCTGGCCTGATAGAATTACTGACGCAGCCAGAACGCAAGCTGGCCGCGCTCATTCACTATACCCGCTATCTCTTCGCCCAGGGGCGAGAAAATGACAGCCTGCAACTATATAGTAGAACCTATGAGATTGCCACAACTATCACGAGGAGCGAGACGAAGACAGAGACCCTGAAAGAACTGACCTCGGTTCTGATCCAGTTCGGGCACCTGGCAGAAGCCGAGGAAGTCGCCCGTGAACTGCAAAAAAGCTCACGAATTGCAGAAGCGCTTGCTGAAGTCAGCGAGGCTTACGGCGAACAACACGAGTGGCAGCAGGCCGAGAAAGTGGCTCGCGGGCTTGATGGGAATGACGTACAGCTGATCCGGGCTTTGAGTAGCCTGGCTGCGCAGCGGTACATAGCCAAAGAAACTGATGAGGCTGATCGGCTCTGGCAAGAGGTGAGTACGAGAATCGCAACGCTTCCAGGTGGTGAGCCGCGAGATAAAGCCCTCTCTTATCTGGCTACTTCTTTCTTGCAAGCGCGGGAATGGGATAAAGCCGATGAAACAGCGAGATCGCTTGCAAGCAAGCCTGAGAAAATCAGAGCATTGGGCATACTGGCTCTTGCTCTGGCGCAGGCGGGCTTGAGAGAGCAAGCAGATACCGCCCAAGACACCATGCGGGAGACTGTGGATGAAATCAACGCAGAAAACGAACATGACCAGGCTCAAGTAATCTACGCTATTACTCTTGCAGAGGCTGATTTTTTAACGAACGCAGAAACTATCGCTACAAGTGGTATTACTCATCCTGCCAACAAAGTAGCTGTTTACAGGAGCATTGCGTCTGGCTATATAAAGAGGGGGTCATGGGAACAGAGCAAGCGTATGATTGATCTAATCGTGCAGCAATATCGTTACTCCGATGTTGACATGTCTGAACTCGATACTTTCCTCATAAACCTAACTGCCCAGCTTGCTCAAGCACAACGCTGGGATCTGGCCAAAGAAACGGCCTATGCTATCCCCCGAAGAGAAGCCCGATGCAAAGCCTTGATAGCGATTGTGATAGAACTGGCGCGAGCAGGGATAAGAGACACAGCAGAAAGCACATGGGATGAGGCAAAAGCTCTGTTTCTGGCTCAAACGAGCGATATCCAGGTAAGCGTTGCAGGCGTGTTGATCGCGGCGCTGGTGGAAGCTGGACAGGTAGAAAAGGCTAGAGAGATTATCACGACTCCTCCCCCTCTGGATGAACAGGCAAAGGGATCTCTCAGGGAAAAGCTGGCGCTAGCGCTGGCCAAATTGGGCCGAATAGCAGAAGCAAGAGAGATTGAGAACGAAATCACGAATGGGCCGGCAAGATGGAACGTTGTGCAGAACATCGCAATTGCCCAATTGGAGGCCAAGCTAACCGAGCAGGCCATAGAGACGGTGAGTTCTATTCCGAACGAAGAAAGGCGATCATATGCATTAAGCGAACTCGTTGCAAAAAGTTGTCAAATGCAGCAATGGGAGCTGGCGCAGAAAATAGCGAGCCGGATCCCATCGGGCCCTGTGCAAGGTGAGGCTCTAAATCGCATAATCGTTGGTCTTGTAAAAGGTGGACAATTACAAAGAGCACAAAACCTTATCCGCACTATAGAAAATGAGTATCGCAAAGCTAATGCGTGGTACAGCCTAGTTGCAACCTACGCGCAAATTGGCGGGCCAAGAGATCGATCAGAAAAACTCGCTTCTAACATTAAAAATAATGACAGAATAAAGCGGAAAGCGGTTTGCGCTATTTATATTGCGCTGAAACAATCTGGCTTAGCAGCATCTGTTGCGCGCGCTATTCCTGAAAGTAGCGAAAAAGCAGAAGCACTGCGTGACGTGGCCGTAGCTTATGCTCGTGACCATTCATGGGAAGACGCGCTGAAAATAGTAGGAGAAATCAACGATGAGCGAATACGGGATGAAGCATGGGGAGCTATTGCCAGAGAATA
>DATGKW010000208.1:0-46198 GCA_035294465.1 Ktedonobacteraceae bacterium
AACATACGGCGTTGATTCGATGGGCACGCGATAACCGCGCACCTGGTTGCTTGTCGGATTAGTGGGAGGCGCGGACTGCACGGGCGTCATGAGGTCTGCTGTGATAGACCTCACCAGGCGCTCAATGCGATCCCAGCGAGCCGGAAAGCGCTCGGCATAGAATTTTTCTTTGCCCTCAACATCGTAGATGTAGAACGTGTAATCCTGATTATTATAGCGGTAATCCACGCGAGTATAGGGAATGCGTGTCAATTCCAGAACCTGCAAGCTCGGACGGGATTCGCTTCTCACACTTCTGGATGGACGACTGATCTCCTCGTTTCTGCTGGCCTGCTCCACCGCCTGGACGGCGGCTCGCCAGACATCGATTGGCACAGCCTCTGGTGGTGCTTCTGGGTAAAGCATCTCAGTCACCTCGGTACTGTAAACGAGGTCGCCGGAGGCATGCTTCAGACGCTCATCGGGAATAGATCCGTTGCCGATAATTTGTTCATGGAAGCTCAACTCAAAATGGCGCACCAGGTCACGATGGCGAACAATTTTGCCAGTGCCACCGCAATTTGCGCATAGCTCGGTTTTCGAGCCCTGACAGGCAGAACAGACACGTTTGCCCGTGCCGCAAGTACACTCGATCTCGCCATTGACGCAATCGGGACAGGGAACGGTCCGCCCCTTGTTAGCCGGATCGGTATCAATCGGATTAGGCAGCGGCAGGCCCTGCTGGCGAATACCTTCAAACACTCCTGAGATTTTCTCGCTCACACTTCCAGCCAGACGTTCGGTGCTGCGCTGGAAGAATGGCTTTTTCTTCTGATCGGCCCAGTCGGCAACATAGCCGCGTCCACGACAGGTTTCGCAGCGCATCTTCGTGCGCCCCTTGCAGTCGGGGCAAACTACCCAGCCACGACCAGAACAGGTGGCACAGAGCAAATGGCCGGTGCTGTTACAGGCAGAGCAGGCAAGAATCTCGTCGTTGCCCTCAAGGCGCACGCGCGTATCGGGCGCCTTCAAGCCTGTGACCGGCGGGAGTTCGTAATCCCAGATGGGCAGCAGAGGCCGCGCCTGGCCAGATGGGCGACCTGTATACGCCTCCGCGACCATCTCCAGGCTGCGCGTTTCCCAGCGCGTCTGCAAGCTGATCTCCCAGGCATCATCCTCCTGCCAGGAAACAATATCCATGTAGTTGCCCAGCTCGCGCGCGATTTGCCAGTTGCCGGAACTCCACATATTAGCCAGTTGGCGAATGCGCTCCTCTTCCATCGTGGAGGAACGACGCGGCTGAGGAACGGCATTGGCCTGTTGCCAGTACTCGTTAGCCCGTTCAGCGACTCGACTGAATCGCCGCGTTGCCTCGCTCGCGCCCTGAATCACCAGGCGTTTAATATCTTCAATGCGTTTATCTAAATTCTCCTGACCAAACGGCTGCGAACTCGGCGTCCACTGAGATCCATTTGATCCCGCTGTTTCTGGCGCCTCTTGAGGATTCGCAGGCTCCTGCTTATCCTGGAGAATCTCAAGATCCACAGGTTCCTGCTCATCCGGCGGAAGGTTCGCTCCCGGATTGTTCGGTGGATTCTGCGGACCGTAGCCGGGACTCTTCTGCCATTCATCACCCATAATGTGCCTCCTGGTCGGGCGCGGTCAGCACTCATCTTGCGCCCCTCTGGAATACTGCTTTCTTTACAGATATATACGCCCAATGTATAGGAGAGTTGTAGGTTGATATGCCTGCTTCGGGCGAAGTTAGAGCAATGGTGTGATTTCCATCTGCGCAGGTACCCCGGTCACCTCTACCTCGCGCTCATGTAGCAGGAGGTTGATCTCGCTGCGTATTCCAAATTCCGGCAGGTAGATGCCAGGCTCAACGGAACAGCAGGTAGAGGCGAGTAGCTGGCGCTCATCCTGAGTCTCGAAGTTATCCAGATTTGCTCCGTTTCCGTGATCAGAGGTCCCAATATTATGTCCGGTGCGATGCACAAAGAACCGCCCATAGCCGGCATCACTGATTACTTTGCGCACAACATCGTCAGCTTCGCGCCCCTGCACTGGCTCGCCAGCCTCATGGCGCTGGCGTATAAAAGCAATGCCAGCATCGCGCGCCTGGCGCACCAGCTCAAATATCTCGCGCTGGCGTGCGGGAATTTCCGCGCGCGTTCCGGCGAAGCCCATCCAGGTATAATCAGCGAAAACGGCATCGGGTTCCGGCAGATGCGCCCAGAAATCGAAAAGTACCAGGTCGCCGCGCCGAATGGGGCTGTTGGTCTGCACGCCCGGCGCATAATGTGGATTGCTGGCATTGCCGTTAGCGGCCACCAGTGGGGCGTCCGCAAGCACCAGGCCCTGCTGCTGAATAAGCACACTGAAACGCTGCTGCACTCCATACTCATCAAGAAGCTTGCCTTGGCGCAGATCCTCGCCAAGCTGCGCGAAGAGCAGATCCTTTGCGGCGATCAGTCTGCGCCCGGCCTCGCGGTGCCCATCCATCTGCGCCTCACTCAACTGCGCAATAAAATGCTGAGAAATATTTGCCGAACTAACAACCTCGACGCCATAGGAGCGCACCAGCTCCACCGTGCCCGCGTCTACCCGCGCAATATAAGGGATAGCGTTCATCGGCGAGTACTCCATAGCCACGCGCATCCCTCCCATGAGCAGTGAGGCCAGGTGTTCGCGCATCTCTTGCCAGGTGCTGAAAACCAGGCGCCGGCCCGGCAGTTCTGCCAGCACATGCGCCTCCACCGCGCTCACCAGCACCGTTGGCTCGCCCTGAGCCGGCACAAAATAGAACCAGCGTCGCGAATAGAACGCTTCGTGCGGCAGGCCCAGGATTTGGTAAGCAAGCGGATTCGATTTGCGAAAATCATAAAAGAGCCACCCATCCAGCCTTTCTTGCCTCAGAGCAGCTTGAATATCTGCGAGATTCATTAGTTCTGCACCCTCCCAGAAAAAGACGATTATTGGATATCGTACCACAAACGGCGCTATCGGGATCTGTTCAACCAGCCTGGAGTATGCTATGCTTAGAGGGTGCTGGTATGCCTCTCCGAAAAGCGGTATGAGAATATGAGGGAGTTTTTGCGGTAGAGAACGGACGGAAGTGAGGAAATAATTGGGTGGCAGAACATGATCCTCTACAGAGACCCTATCCCAAACGCCGGAAAGTTGTCCCACGATACAAACCTCCCACGTATTTTGAGCTTCCCCCTATGCCCGCGCTGGAAGAGCTGGTTCCACCACCAGTCAGAGATGGAAACACCCGGCAACCAACGGCCCCGCCTTCACAGGCAGAGACGCGGGCAAACGAATTAAGCACACCGGAACACCATGCTTCTCATAGCATGGAAGACCGCAGCCCGAACCTTGCTTCATCTCGCTTGCAGCCTCTCAAGAAGCGGCAGAGATCCAGGCGATGGTTTCTTACGCTGGCAACATTGCTCTTAGCTCTGACTGTGCTCGGCGGGACAGTAGCAGCTGGTTTGTATGTCATCCAGACCGACATTCTCGCGCCGCTGAGCCAGTTTTTTCACCCGCTCAGCGGCGATGAGAATGGCTCGATCAATGGCCGCGCCTGGAATCTTCTGCTACTGGGCAGCGATGATGATGGGAAATTCACCTTTCCTGATCTGCTCACCCAGGTTATGATGGTTGTGCATGTAGATCCGCTCAATAATAGCGTCTATATGGTTTCTATTCCTCGCGATTCCTGGGTTCCCGTGCCAGGACAGGTAGGCATGTACAAAATCGACCAGGCATTTGACCTGGGCGCGGCAGCTCATCGCAGCTTCGATGATGGCGTGCGCCTGGCGCAAGCAACCATCGAGCAGGATTACGGCGTCTCCATTGACCGCTATGCCTGGGTCGGCCTGGAGGGGTTTGCCAGCGTTATCAATACGCTGGGAGGCATCGATATCGATGTAACGCATCCGATCCTGGACGATAACTACCCCGACGATACCGGCCAGGGGTCTCAGCCAACTGATCCCTATGCGATTCAACGGCTGTATCTGCCGCCGGGACCGCAGCACCTGGATGGTGAGCAGGCTCTGGAATATGTGCGCTCGCGCCACGCTGACCTGATCGGTGATATCGGGCGCACTCAGCGCCAGCAGGAAGTGCTGGCCGCGTTGAAGAAGAAGCTCAATGCCTCCAGCATCTTCAATCATCTGCCAGAACTTTTCCACGACCTGGCAGGCAAAATCTATACCGATCTGAACGAAAACGAATTGCTTTCCCTGGCCAACTTTGCGCGCAGCCTGCCCTCCGGCTCCATTAAGCAGCTTACCCTGGGCCCCGGCCAGGGCAATCAGAACTATGGCAGCATCGGCCAGACTAATGTTCCTGGCCCGGATGGGAGTCAGGATATCATTGTGCCCAACTGCTCGAACATCCAGCCGGTAATCAATCAGATCTTTAATCTGGGAGACACGCAGAGCTGCCAGATAAATGGATCAGGGTAGCGGCGTTTTTGCCTGTGCTACAATGGTAGAGGAAACATATTGTCCTACAGGGAGGATAGGAGCACTTGATCGAAAGACAGCATGGCAATGTGTGTTACATGCAGTTTGACCAGTATCAGCAATTTCCTGAACTGGTACATGGCATCTTCACCCGCCAGGGAGGCTATAGCCAGCCTCCTTATCATAGCCTGAACGTCTCGCTCAGCTCTGGCAATGAGCGCTACGAGGACGCTGTGCGCAATCGCTTCCTCACCTTGCAAAGCCTGGATATTGCCGACTATCCCTGCGCCACCATGTGGATGATCCACAGCGCCCACGTTATCACCCTGGACGGACAGATCTGGCCGGACTGGAGCGAGGATTGGCCGCATCACGTCTATGCGCTGGACGAACTGGGCTATCCCCAGGGCACGCGCCTGCAATGGACCTTTAAGCCACGCACCAGAGCCGACGCGCTTATCACGCGTAAGCGCGGCGTGGCCCTGACCATGTCCACCGCCGATTGTGTGCCGTTGCTCTTTTATGATCCGGTCACAGAGGCGATAGGCGTGGCTCACGCGGGCTGGCGCGGCACAGCTCGTGGAATTGCCGCTGCTACCATCACTGCTATGTGCGAACAATTCGGCGCCCGACCCGCCGATATCCACGTCGGAATCGGTCCCTCGATTGGCCCCTGTTGCTACGAAGTCTCAGAAGAGGTAAGGCAGATCTTTCTGGGCCAGCAGAACTTTGAGGAAATGCCGACAGAAGCGCGCCTTCGCGAACTGGTCGCAACATCTGCGTCCTTTGAAGTGATCCACCTGCCGGGCAAGGCTAGCCTGCGCCTGGATCTGTGGGAGACCAACCGCAAACAATTACTGCTGGCCGGGGTAGCGCCTGAACATATCGAGTTGCCAGATATCTGCACTGGCTGCGCCACAGAGCGTTTTTTCTCTCACCGAGCTGAGCATGGCCGTACAGGGCGCTTCCCAGCCATTCTGGCATTACGCGCCTGAGCCTGCCTGCTATGGATCGCGTTGGTAGAGAACAGCAGTCTGTGCTATCCTTGTATATGTCACCGTTTTGAAAGATCCATCAAAGGGAAACTACCAGTTCGATAAACACATAGTATGGATGAGATGATCAACTTGAGCGCGGAACAACTCGCCGAAAATATCGCTGCCGTGCGTGCGCGTATCGCCGAAGCGGCACAGAAAGCGGGACGCGACCCGCAAGAGGTCACACTGGTTGCGGTCTCGAAGACGAAACCGATAGAACTTGTCGAGGTAGCGTATAATTTGGGTGTTACCGATTTTGGCGAGAATCGCGTCCAGGAAGCGCTGCCGAAGATTGCGCACTTCCACCCGCCTGCGCTGCGCTGGCATCTCATCGGGCACCTTCAGAGTAATAAAGCAGGGAAAGTCGTCGAGCCATTTGCTTTAGTCCATAGCGTAGACAGTTTGCATTTAGCGCAGGTACTCAATCGCCACGCACAGGAAAAAGGCAAACGCCTCCCGATCCTGTTGCAAGTAAATGTAGCAGGCGAGGCCAGCAAAGAAGGGATGGCTCCCAACGAAACGCCGGAACTGGCCAGGCAGATCGTTGCTCTGCCGGCTCTGCAAATTGAGGGGCTGATGACTATCGCCCCACTGGCCAGCGATCCAGAGGAGGTCCGGCCCATCTTTCGCGAGTTGCGCCATCTGCGGGATCGTTTACGAGCAGAGATACCCGCCAGCACCTGGGCGCATCTCTCGATGGGAATGACCGATGACTATGGCGTGGCAATCGAGGAGGGGGCGACCATCGTGCGGGTTGGCCGGGCTATTTTTGGGGCTCGGCCCACACATCATTAGTGGCCATTGGCCGGAGAACGGGAAGAAGAGATGGATGCACAGGATATTCAAGAGATGCTGCCCGGCAGGCGCGTCCGGCAGAATCACGCCCTGGAACACGCCACTATCACTATTTTGAGTCAGTACGTCCCGGATCTACGTATCAGCGCGCGCTCCAGCTCACGCGGCTTTACTATCTTCGGAGATGTTGACCTCGGCCAGCTACGCCGGGCGCTGAACGAAGCCCTGAGCAGGCTCCAGGCGGGCGAAGCCGAACTGGCTATTCATCCAAACTGCGGCACCAACCTGGTTGTCGGCGTATCATTCGTCACCCTGGGTACGATTCTGGGCCTGACTTCCAGCCGCGCCCGCACTCGCGTAGCCTCGGCTGCGCTCTCCTCTTTCGCCGGTATAGCTGCGGCCCGGCCACTTGGCCAGCTCGTCCAGAAATATATCACCACACTGCCAGACCTGCGCGGCGTGCGCGTCACCGATATCTATCGCCACAAATTGCTTAACTTTACGCTGATTGAAGTACGTACAACACAGGAGTCATAATACATGCTTTCGCTGCTTGGCATCCCGCCCGACCACGGGATCATCTACGGACTCGTTATCTACGGGATCGGCGTGCTCTCGCTGGCGCTACTCATTCGAGCCATCGCCTCGTGGGTGCGCATCGATGAGCGATATGCGTTTATCCGTTTTCTGGCCAGGATTACCGATCCCTTTATTCTGCCTTTCCGGCGCTTCGTCCCTCCAATAGGTATCCTCGATGTTTCCTGGATCATGGCCTTCTTTCTCCTGTTTATTCTCCAGATCCTGCTCGCGCAGTCGCTGCCTGTGGGTTGGTGAGCGCACAGTATGCGTATCAGTGTGCGTGTAATCCCGCGCAGCAACAAAAACGAGATCATCCGGGAGGGAAACGCCTTGAAGGTGTACTTGACCGCGCCCCCGGTCAACGGAGCAGCAAACGAGGCTTTGCTCAAATTGCTGGCCGCGCGCCTGGATATCCCCAGGCGCGCGTTACACCTTGTGCAAGGCGCGGCGGGCCGGCAGAAAATCGTCGAAATCGATGGTCTGACAGGCGAGGATATCGCCAGAAAACTTATGAGGCAATAAACGACGGCCAGCCTAAAAGCGTTCCCACCACATAAACAAGGAACGTAAAGGTATAGAACTGCGCGCCCCACAACACCCACTTATTGCGCGTCCCGATACCGTAAAACAGGACCGCCAGCACAAGACCGGTAGCGATGCGCCCGGACGAGATAAGCTCGTCATAAGATGAACGCGACATCAGCGTGATCATGAGAAGATTTGCCAGCAAAATGAGGTACATCGGGCTGAAGCGCTGCAAAAACGGCCCCTGTCCGGCAATCACCTTGCGGAATAGATCCACTGCCGCCAGCACCCAACCGGCCAGGGTGGGCAGGAACATCAGCAGCAAGAGCAGATAAAATTTCTTGGGAGCGTCGGCGTGGGCGAAAATACCAGCGAAAGGAATATGCTCAAAGGGACGGGTAAACGTCACGCCCGTTTGACCAAAAATCAGACGCAGAGCAATGAGCCAGATGATCAGCGGCGCAACCCCTAAAAGCACCATCTCGGCGAAGGCACGCCATTTTCTCTGCACAAAGAAGACGCACACATATCCCAGGGGAAACAGCACGGCAATTTCGCGCGCCAATGTAGCTAAACCCATCATGAGCGCAGCAAGCCCAACACGGTCTTTCTCCAGCAGAATCCACACGCCCAGGCAAACGAGGAAATAGGTAAATGGCTCGGCTGTATCAAAGAGTGTCGCAGCAGCCTGACCAAAGTAGAGACCAATCGCCAGACTAAACCAGGGAGAGAATTCATATTTTACCAGCACACGTGAGAGCATTTCCACGCTCAACACAACCGAAAGCACATTGACTAGCAGAAGCATGTAGGGAATCAGCGTAGTTTGCCCCAGGCTAAGCAGGCCCACCACCATTGGATAAAGAATATGTTGATAGCGAAACGGGGCATTGTCCATATAGTGATAAGCCTGGAGAGGGTTGCGAGCAAGCTGATAGTAGAATTGCCCATCATACCCCCAGGTTCCCGAAGGATCGTGAGCACCCCAAACCGTCCCCATATGAACGAAATCAAACGCGCTGTAATGTTTCGTGGCCGCCACCAGGCCAATTAACGCAATATAGAGCACACCCACGACCACCGATGGTCTAAACAGCCCACGAAGGCTCCTAGCAGAAAAAGCAGCCTTCGACTCAATTGTGGGAGCGGGGGGTGTCTTCTCCTCAGTAGGAGTAGATAGTGCCTTGTTCTTCATGGTCCTCCGCGTACACAGCCTCAAGAATGGATGAAAAAAAGCTGGTCAAAAGTTGAAACGACTGGTCATTTCCCAGGGTAACTCGCTATGAGAAAAGAGGAAAGCCCCCAAAGCAAGCGCCAGGACTCAAAAAACGGGGGATGGATCTCCATCCCCCGTCAGGTTCGCAAAGTGTCGTTAAAGATGCTGGCAACGCAGTGAAATAATGCCTGGGGCAAAATGATTAGCTTTTTGCAAGTATTCTTCCTCATTTGCCTCAATCATTAACTTATGCATAACAACTACATCGCCATCCGGCAAGGGCTCGGCAGGTTGCAAACACAGCTCTGTGATTGCGCAGCCCTTTTCATAGACCTTTACCAGCCCCCCAGAACCGGGAATGCGATACACCCGATTTTCGATATTGGGGCTGCATACCTCCAGGTATCCAAACTTGATCAACTGCTGATACTGGCTCTCGGAAAGCATCTCTCTCAGTAAAACTTTGGCTCGGCTTTCGGCCGAGAGGTGCTCGCTCATCGATTCGCGAAAACGCCCAACCCGGCCGTCGGGAGTTTGCGAGAGGTAATAAATGACCACCAGCAGAAAAAGCAGCCAGATGCCCAGAAAGAGGCTCAGTGTTTGCAACATAGCCGGCCCTCCTTAGCCACCTACCACACGAGGCACCATCACAATCTGCTCGGCAGTATGGTCAAACTGTTCAATCCGCTCTACAGGTTTGCCAGACTCAACTTTAAAGGCGGTCGCGCCCCGTGCGCGTTCCGCTTGAAAGATGCGTTCGGCCTCGCGTACTGCAGCGGCGGCCTCTGCATCACCGGCTTCTGCCTTTTGATAGTCCCACACAACCCGTTCATCACCACGCCGGGACATGACCCGTAGCATACCCATAGTCTGTCTGCCTTCCTTTTCGTACTCAAACATACCCGGTTGGAGCCAGGCTCAGACAACGATACAGCACACGACTCCAATGTACCAGTCATCTCTTACGCGTGATTTACTATACCTCGTCCTCTTGCGCCAACCGATCGACTGACACACACTGGAATAAATTGAGCATAGCACGCAAATTCCTAAAGGTCAAGGGCAACCATTTGTTCAAGCGGCGTACCAGCAAGATGGAGTGCCAGGACGAAGGTGCTGCCTTCGCCTAGCGTGCTCTCGACCCTGACGCTCCCCCCATGAAGCTCAGCAATGATTCTCACAACTGCCAGCCCCAGGCCCTGGCCGCTCACCCGATCCCCTCCGGGTTGCGGTCCCCGGAAAAAGCGCTCGAAGATACGCTCGTGATATTCCGGGGCAATGCCATAACCGGTATCCTGCACACGTATCTCTATCATTTGCGGTGTTCCACCATCCTGAGAGGGAAGCAGATGAGCGCTGATAGTCACGCGACCGCCAGCAGGGGTAAAACGCAGGGCATTACTGAGAAGGTTGCGCAGAGCGTGTTGCAAGCGCACAGCATCACCCAAAAAAGGGGGAAGATCAACCGGTAACATGGTTTCTATGGTCACGCCAGCATCACGAGTGGTCAATTCAAGATCCTCCATCGCCGCTTCCACCACCTCGTCCAGGGAAAGAGTGGTTCGCTTCAAGCGCAGTTGTCCGGTATCGGCCCGCGCCGCCAGCAGAAGGTCCTCGAGCAGCGTGTAGAGATGTTCACTGCCCGCGCGCGCCCGCTGGAGAAACTCACGCTGCTGCTCGCTCAGTTCGCCTGCCATCCCCTCCAACATCAGGTCCAGGTATCCGTTGATCGCATTGAGGGGCGAGCGTAGCTCATGAGTCACCAGCGAGAGAAACTTTGAAATAAATTGATCTTGAGAATGAGAGACAGGCTGTGCTGTCATGAACGTCCTTCTACTGTTTTTCAGATGTCTATGCGCGAAGAAACAGACCTCAAAATTTTTCGTCCCGCCAGCTTCAGATCACCGAAAAAAGTGCCGTCAACCATGACGTAGTGTAGTATAACATGAGGAAGCAAGGTCCTGGCAGATCAACCTTTCAGCTATTTTGCGTCGGTGGCTGCTTGCCAATAGGCCAGGTCGGTTCGTATTCCGGCAAGCCGCGAGAAGCCTGCGAAGCACCCGCTTGAGGGGACAACGGCTGTGAAGTACTTTGAGGCACCTTTGTCGGCGACGGCTGCGTGCTGCCGGGTGGCATAGCCTGACCACCGGGGCGCGGCTTCAATCCCAATGGCAGCGTGGACTCGCCCGCAAGCTGCTCCCAATTTGCTGAAGCCAGAGGCAGAGTAAAATTGATACGCGCACCAGCCCCCTGAGCATTCTCAGCCCAAACCCGCCCTCCATGCGCCTCGACAATCGCGCGAACAATCGCCAGACCCAGGCCGCTGCCGCCGGTGGTTGCCTGGCGCGCGGGATCAGCCCGATAAAAACGATCAAAGATACGTGGCAAAGCCGAGGTGGGAATGCCCTTGCCGCTATCTGTCACTGAGATCTGCACGAACGAACCCTGCTGCATCGCATCAACCGAGACGTAACCACCCGAAGGTGTGTAGCGCAGGGCATTGCTGCACAGGTTATCAAAAACACGTGTAAGCATGTCGGGATCGGCCCAAACGGTTGGCAGATTATAGGGCAGGTTGTTGCGCGGCTCGACATTGACCCGCTCAAACTCAGAAATCAAGGCGACGAAGACCTCATCTACCAGGGGAGCGAGGCGCACGGCACGGCGCTGAGGCTGCATCGCCCCGGCCTCGGCTTTGGCCATCATATGCAGATCTTTGACCAGCCGGCGCAGGCGCAACGTTTCCCTCACAATAACGCGCCCGGTCTCCTGAAAGTCCTCGCGGTTCTGGCTGATTCCGTCAACGAGCGCTTCACCCAGCCCGGCAATGGCCGTAAGCGGTGTAGCAAGATCGTGCGTAATATTCATAATCAGCTCGCGACGGCGCAGCTCCTGCTGGCGCAGTTCATCTACATCTTGCTCCAGGCGAGCAGCCATTTCGTTGAACGAGCTGGCCAGCTCGCCAAGTTCACCCTGAGCATCAGTCCTGGCCCGCGCGCTATAATTGCCCGCGGCCAGCACACGCGAGGCGAGCGTGAGCTTCGCCAGTGGCCGTGTAATCGTGCGCGAAAAGAGAATCGCAGCCAGCCCGGCCAGCGCAGCCACAACCAGTGCCACGAGAATGACCGCCACCTGTACAGTAGCAAGAAACGGCGGCGTCGTATTGTCAATAGCTGAACGAGGAATCACCAGCAGAATACCAACCACAGGATTACTACTCTGGGCATCGTCAAAGATAGGCTCAACCACAAACGGACGGCCAGGGCTGGCCGGCCCATGAGCGCCTATTTCGTCTGTCGTCGTAATTCCACTATGGGCCTGCCTGATAGCCAGAGCGATCTTCACAAAGTCACCACTCTGTACAGAGGGAACGGTAAGCGCCACGGCGAACTGAGTGGTCAGAGGTTTGCTTTTACCTCCACGTGGATAGATCAGTTGTGAAGGGCTATGGGTATTATAGACCAGTTGGAGATATTCCTCGCCGGTGGCCCTCTGCGTGGAAAGGCCCGGCACAGCCTCCTGAGCGGCCAGAAGTAAGTTGTTCGTATGGGCGTAGTTCCTGCCAACCTGCCCGGCAGTACTACTGGCCAGGTTTATTAACTGCTGGCGCTGGTCGCCTCCATACGAAACATTTATGATGATCAAAATAATACTGGCCAGCAGAACTGTAGCCAGCAGTGCTACCAGCATAGAGCCAAGAGCCAGGCGCCACCGAATACTCTGCCACCAGCGGGTACGCATAGGTCTTTCCTCTTGCCTCATCAGAGACTCATCAGTTGCAGCTTCACTACAGACGTACTACTACCACGCGCTGCTTACACGCGTGGAGCTACCTCGAATTTATAACCAACGCGCCAGACTGTCTTGATATAGCGATAATCGCTCGTTGCCTCGATCTTTTTCCGCAAGGCGCTGATGTGGACATCGACAATATGCCCATCGCCGTAGTAATCGTATCCCCAGATTTTATTCATCAGGACTTCGCGCGTGAAGACCCGGCCGGGTGACTGGGCCATTAACGCGAGAATATCAAATTCCGTGGGCGTCACCATCACCTCCACTCCCTTGATCTCGACGCGACGCGCAGGGACATCGACGGAAAGGCCCGGAAAGGTCAGCAGCGATTTCTCCTGCACGGGCTGATCTCGCGCTCCTCGCGGCTCACTGCTGGCTTCCTGGCCGTTCACGCGGCGCAGAATCGCGCGCACTCGACTGACCAGCTCACGTGGGCTGAATGGCTTCACCAGGTAATCATCGGCCCCCAGATCCAGGCCCGCAATGCGGTCATCCTCGTCACCACGTGCAGTAAGAATGAGAATAGGCGTTTTGGACCAGGCACGAATACGTTTACAAACCTCAAAGCCGTCCAGAGCCGGCAGCATGACATCCAGAATAACCAGGTCGGGATGCTCGCGCGCGTGCAGGGCCAGTCCGTCGGCTCCATCTCTGGCCGCTACAACGTTATACCCCGCGTCTCTCAAATAGAGATTGAGCAGGTGAATAATGCCCTCTTCATCTTCAATGACCAGGATTTTTTGGGACATCGCTGACAACTCCTCCCAGGATAGACCTTTCGCTGCTTATCGTACCATAACTGAACGAGAGAATGCCTGTTTTATACAGTTTCTTCTCGCGATCTTGAGCAAATCTTGAAGATTTTTTGACAAAACTAAAAAGGATCGCGCGGCGCGACCGTGCGATCCTTTTCTTACGCCCTGTCCTCTATGCCGTCACAGGCAACTGGCTCTTAATCCACTTATCCAGCGCCTCGCCGCTCTCGAACGAGACAATCAGAGCGTAGCGAGGTCTGGGGCCGGGATGCCAGGTTGCATGCCAGAGACGCTGTGAGTCGATTACCATCTGGCGATTGCGCGGCACTGAAATACGCGATTCGGTCGAGGGATCATCCTTATCCTCGCGCAGAATCATATAGGATTGAGGATCGTCGGTCAGTTGCAGCCAGGCGCGCACAACCCAGCCCTCGCCATCAGGATTCAAGCGGTTGTTATCATCGAGATGCAGGTTGTGGACCGCCTCCTCATATGTATTGGGATTGAGCTTGATAATGCGCACGCGGCCAAAATTTGCTCCCACTTTTTTGGTCCATTCAACCAGTGTGGGACAGATTTCGGCATTCTTCGTCCAGATGCCGTCCTTGTCGGGCTTGCCATGATCCCAGAAGCCCGCGCACTCCATCTCACCAAGCGCGGAAGCGATGGGTGCGAAGTTGGTATCACCACCGCTCTTCCAATCCATATATTCAAGGCTCTCCCACTCCGAGGGTGGAACAGCCGGCCCATCGTAGTCACGCAGAACTACGAAACCTTTTTCCGCCAGAACATCCAGTTTGACGTGTGACATGCTTACTCCTTACGTTGGTTTTCAGGGAGGGACCCGCGCCCGCTTCGGTCATCTTGCGAGCGACCGAAATATCCCAGACTACCTTACAAAGCCGGCTCCTGGCCGGCCATAGACGGATGGGCACAGGATTCTGTCTCATACCAGCCCACCCTATCCATCCCATTCTATCATACATAAGACAAGTTTCCTTCGCCGTTTCCTTGTATATTCAACGTAGGGAGACACGAATGGCCCGGTTGTAGCGGGAAATTTGGGCCAGTGGGATAGCCTGAATGGAAAGGGACACCTTCTCTATAGGCACGGAGAAAAAACTAGAAGGCATAAGCTCTCCCAAATTTGGGAGGACCTATGCCTTTCGATCATACTTCTCTAGAAATTAGATGTGGGGAAGCATATTCCTAATATGACCATGCTCGTGACAGTGCGGATGCTCACGGGGGTGCTGATGCTCGTGGCAACGAGGCTCTTTATGGATGTGATTACAGTGCTCGAAGCGATCGCGCCGATCACCGCAACCACCCACTACATTTTCCAGATCCGCATCGCTTAGTTCAATACTCGCGGGAGAAACAACCTGAGAGAACATGTTTACATTTTCTTTCCGAAGATTCATTAAAATTTGCTCCTTTACAAACAGTTACTAACATTCATAGGTATTGGGTCTCTTCATACCAGCATAACAATCGCATCTAGCAGAGAAGGGTTTTACTCGAACCTTCCTCCATTCCGATCTTCATGTCTGTCCTCGTATCAAGAAACCTATTACCAGTATACCCAGGGTTACAACAGATAAACTTCTATATAATCAGCACCTAAAGCGGCAGAAAACAACTGCTTGCTCCTTCAGCCCAACTGTAAGTGATAAACTGGAGAAGAACCGACCATACAGTCTTGAATAAGCATAAGAACGGAGAAGCCTCTTGCAAGTTAATGTCTTCTTTCTGCCATCGTCGATTCTCCACAGGCCAGACAATACGCGCGATATCTACATTGTGATCGATCTCATCCGCGCTACCACCTGCATGGCCGTGATCTTTGATCGCGGCGCGCGGCGCATTTTTGCAGCCAGCACTGTCGAGCAGGCACACGCCGCCAGACGAATCCACCCGCAGCGCCTGCTCTGCGGCGAACGCAATGTGAAGCCCCTGCCCGGTTTTGACTATGGAAACTCGCCGGTGCAATTCGCCAGAGCCGAGCTCGCCGGTCGCGAACTGATCATGACCACCACAAACGGCACGCGAGCCTTTCACGCCTGTCCACACGACGCGATCCGCTTGGCAGGCAGCCTTTACAACGCGGGAGCCGTCGCGGGCAAAGCGCTAGAGCAGGCCAGGGCGAGCAAGGGCAACATTCACCTTGTCTGCGCCGGCGAAGAAGATACCTTCGGACTGGACGACGCCGTTTGCGCCGGTTACTTGACTCAGGAAATTCAACGCCGGGCCGCAAAAATTGGGCAGGAGCTTGATCTGGACGAGAGCGCGCGGGCTGCTCTGGCTATCTACGAAGCCTACAAGCCGCCAAAAGTGATTGAGTACACCAGCGCAGCCCGCACGGTTATCAATGGTGGTTTGCCTGATGATCCCTCTTTCTGTCTGCGCACAAACGTTAGCCAGAGCGTGGGCATGGTTGTGGGCCAGGAGAAAGAGACGGGATTGTTAATTATAGAACGCTCTTCCTAATCCATCGTAACCACGAGTTTTCCAAAATTCTCGTTCGCGCCCATAGCCGTGTGAGCCGCTCCAATCTCTGCCAATGGATAGACCCGCTCGACAACCGGCCTGACCTTGCCAGTAGCCAGCAGCGGCAGCACGCTGGTGGCAAACAGGCGCGTGACCGCGAGTTTCTCTTCCAGTGTACGGGTGCGTAGCGTCACGCCTTTGAGCGAAATGCGCTTGCCCATGAGCAGGCCAATGGGCAGGTCGCCCTGCGTGCCGCCCAGAGTAGCCAGGATAACCATACGCCCCCAGGCAGCCAGCGCTTGCAGATTCTGCTCCAGATAGGCCGCGCCCACGAAATCCAGCACAATATGTATGCCTTGCCCGCTGGTCAGCCTCAGGATCTCGGAAGCAAAATCCTGCGCGGAAAGGGCAACATCCAGGCCCAGCTCTCGCGCCCGTTCCAGCTTGGCCAGCGTGCGCGAGGTGCCAAAGACGATTGCTCCCACCGCTTTAGCCAGTTGAATCGCGGCCGTGCCAACTCCACTACCAGCAGCATGAATGAGCACGCGCTCGCCCATACGCAGGCCCGCCTGAGTAAAAAGCGCGTCGTGGGCTGTCATAAAGACTTCTGGTATGCTCGCGGCCTGCACAAAGTCCAGATTAGCGGGAATCTCAACCAGCAATCCTTCATGCGTCAGGACATATTCAGCCTGTGCGCCCCCACCTACCAGGCCCATCACACGTTGACCTGGCTTCCACGTGCGCACCAGCGGGCCAACGGCGTCAACTTCGCCCGCAAATTCCAGGCCGGGAATGTCTGAAGGCGATCCCGCAGGCGCAGGATACCCGCCCGCGCGCTGGAGCAGGTCAGCCCGATTGATTCCAGAGGCGCGCACACGCACGCGCACCAGGTCTCCAACCGGCTCCGGCGTTTCAACTTCCTTGATTTGCAAGACTTCAGGCCCGCCAGGGCGCGTAATAACCACTGCCTTCATAGTTTTCTCCTCATGGTAAATACTATGGTAAATCCACTCTCTCACAATTATAAAAAGACGAGCGCAGCAATCGCCACGCTCGTTGGTGCTTCTGCCTTTTGCAACTTCAGCATTACTCTTCTTTAACGGCTGCCAGATCGATTTCGATATTCACCTTATCGCTGACCAGCACGCCACCGCTTTCAAGGGCAGCGTTCCAGTTTAAACCAAAATCCTTACGGTTGATTGTTGCTTTCGCGGTTAAACCGGCCCGCTGCTTGCCGTAGGCATCCTTGAGCTGACCGGAGTATTCAGCATTAAACAGCACTTCTCTGGTTACGCCGTGCATTGTCAGGTCACCAAGCACGCGGTATTCATCGTTGCTGACCGGCTCAACCTTTTTGCTCTTGAAAGAAATGACCGGGTATTTTCCGGCATCAAAAAAATCCGCCGAGCGCAGATGATTGTCGCGATTCGGCTCGCGTGTATCGATGCTGGCAGCGTCCGCCTGGGCCTCCACCCAGGAATTCTGAGGATTGGCCTCGTCTATTTCGAGTTTGCCGCCGAAAACCTTAAAGTTACCTCGCACGGTACTGACCATCATATGTTTGAGAGAAAAACTCACCTGTGAATGCACAGGGTCAATATTCCATGCCATGAATGTTTCTACCCCTTTCGTTAATGTACTATCAATTTATTAGTAGCTTCACTACCTGAAGTCAGGATACTCCATTTTACTTCCTTTTGTCAAGTAGCTAAGAATAGATTAGCCAGGATGGCATACCTTTTCGTCTTTGTTGGCATATCTGGACTTTCTTAGCCCGCTTCGCGGGCCTTTTGGGTTCTGTTGTTAAGAAAACAAAAGCGCCTGTGAAAAGATGCCCCTATGGTATAATTATCTCAGCACCAGAACCCGCTGGCTAGAAACCACGAGGACAGATCTATGTTCACGTTGAATGATATATTGGTCGGAAACGCGCATAACTTCCGTCTCCAGACAACTGCGCAGGCCGATCCCAATCAGACCTTTTCCGAAGCCCATCACGATAGCCGGCTACTCAAGCCGGGCGATCTCTTCATTGCGCGCAAAGGCGAAACCGTCGATGGACACCGCTTTATTCCCGACGCCGCACGCGCCGGAGCCGGTGCAGCCCTCTGCGCGGAACCAGCCGATGATGCCCCTCCTGAATTCTTACAAATTGTCGTGCCGGATGTTCTAAAAGCGCTACATGCTACGGCCAGAACGAGGGCCCAACGTCAGGAGCATACCATATTTATTGGCATTACTGGCAGCAATGGCAAAACCAGCACAAAAGATGCCGTAGCTACTGTACTGAGTCATCAGGCACCCACGTTGAAGACTTTTGCTTCGTATAACCACGAGCTTGGCTACCCTCAAACGCTCCTACGCCTGGAGCCGCAGCATCGCTACGCGGTCCTGGAGATGGGCGCTCAGTGGGTGGGCGAACTGGCCTGGCTCTCTGAGACCATTGCGCGTCCCGACTGGTCAATCATCACGAATGTTGGCGCCGCTCATCTGGGATATTTTGGCAGCCAGGAGCGTGTGGCCCAGGCCAAAAGCGAGCTGGTGCAGGTTCTGCGGCCCGATGGGATCGCGATCCTCAACTACGATGATCCTAACGTGCAAGCCATGCGCGAGAAAACGCGCGCGCGCGTACTCTTCTATGGCCTCAGTCCCCAGGCCCATATCTATGGGGACGAGATTACAGGCGATCCTCTGAGCGGATGCAGCTTTACCCTCAACTACCAATATACACAAAGGCGCGTTGAGCTTCATCTGCCCGGCAGGCACAGCTTGATGACTGCTCTGGCCGCTGCTGCTGCCGGGATAGCCGCAGAGATGCAGATCGATGACATTTGCGCGGCCCTGGAGGAGCTAAAGACGGCGCCGGGGCGTTGCGAGATCAAAACGGGACCCAATGGTTGTGTGCTGATCGATGATACCTATAACGCCAACCGCCAGTCGATCCTGGCCGCTCTACAGGCTATCCGGGAAAGCTCGCTGGGTCGCCATGGCAAACGCTGGATCGTCCTCGGCGACATTTTTGAACTGGGCGAGTATGCCCGCCAGGAGCACTTTGACAGTGGAGAAGCAGTCGCGGGCGCAGCCGATTATTTGATAGCCATCGGAGACCAGGCGCGCTTCTATGTCGAAGGCGCGCTTCATGCCGGCATGAAGGCCGGGCAAATCTCTTACTTCGGCGCCAATGTCGAGAACGCCGCCGAACTGGAGACAGCCAAACGCGCTGCCGCAGACCTGCTGGTTCGCGAGATACACGGCGAGGATCTGCTGCTGCTAAAAGGCTCGCGCGGCATGCGTATGGAGACTATGATTAATATGTGGCAAGAAAAGCAGAATGGCAGCTAAGAACGTGCAATATGTCATGAGAAATCTATAGAGAGGAAAGATCAATGGCAGAGAAGAAAAAAAGACGCGTGGGCTTGATCTTTGGAGGCCGCTCTGGTGAGCATGAGGTCTCGCTGGCCTCAGCGAACGCAGTGATGGCCAACCTGGACTCTGAAAAATATGAGGTTGTTCCTCTTGGCATTACCAAAGAAGGCTCCTGGCTGCTCGGCACCGAACCGCGCCAGTTGATCGCCGCCGAACAAGAGGCCACCAGCGAATTGACAACTTCTGCGTCGACGACTGCCGTGACTCTGACCGGCGACCCAAGCGTGCGCCGCCTGATTCCAGTGCAGAGCGGTCCCGATCTTGGCAGCCAGGGCGCGCTGGATGTGATCTTTCCTGTCTTGCACGGCACCTACGGAGAAGATGGCTCCTTACAAGGGCTGCTCGACATGGCCAATATTCCCTACGTCGGCTGCGGCGTTCTGGGCGCAGCCCTGGGCATGGATAAAGAGAAGATGAAAATGATCTTTCAAGTGGTTGGCCTGCCCATCGTGGATTACTACGTCTTCCGGCGCAACGAGTGGGAGCGCTCGCCCGCGAGCATTATGGATACCATCGAGCAGCGTCTGGGCTATCCCGCGTTTGTCAAACCCGTCAATCTGGGGTCAAGTGTAGGTATCAACAAAGCGCACGACCGCCACGAACTGGAGCATGCTATCGACGTCGCCGCCGAGTACGACCACAAAGTCATCGTCGAACATGGTATCAACTGCCGCGAATTCGAGTGCGCTGTCCTGGGCAATGACGAACCTGTAGCCTCCGTAGTTGGCGAGATCGTCTCCAGTAACGAATTCTACGACTATCGCGCCAAATACATCGACGGGAAGTCACAGGCTATCATCCCTGCCGATATTCCCCAGGAAACCGCCGAGGTGATCCGCCGCCAATCCATCAAGGCTTTTACCGCGCTCGACCTCAGCGGCCTCGCGCGCGTCGATTTCTTCCTGGAGAAAGAGACGGGCGAGGTCTACATCAACGAGGTTAACACCATGCCCGGCTTTACCGAGATCAGCATGTATCCCAAGCTCTGGGAAGCCAGCGGCCTGAGCTACACACAACTGCTGGATCGCCTGATCGAACTGGCTATCGAGCGCCACGAGGATCGCCAGCGCAACAGGACAAGCATGTAATCGGTGACAAAGCATGCTTTCTGCCCAACAACTGAACCACAGGAAAGGCTTGACCGGTATGGCTACCACAACCATTCAGCAGATCGCTGTCGAACCCTTAACAATTCCTTTGCTTGAACCATTCACTATTGCTACAGGCAGCGTCTCCAGCGCTCGCAATGTGCTGATCACCATCGCCTTGCAGGATGGTAGCGTGGGCTACGGGGAATGCGCACCGTTTCCTCCAAGCACCGGCGAGTCGCAGGAAACAGCGCTGGCGGCTGCTCAGGGCTGCACTGATCTCCTGCAAGGTCAGGATGCCGCGAACTGGCGGCAGCTTTCGCAACTGGTGCATGGCCTCTATTATGCGCAAACAACGGTTTGCGCGGGGATCGAAATGGCTCTGCTCGACGCACTGACACGCTCCTACGGCCTTCCACTCTCTGTCTTTTTTGGAGGGGCCAGCAATTCGGTTGAAACCGACCTGAGCATTCCTATGGTGACACCCGAACATGCCTACGAACTGGCCAGGGACGCGGTTAGTAAGGGGATTCGCACGCTTAAAGTCAAAGTCGGAGGCGACCTGCGCGAAGATGTCGCGCGCGTTGAGGCTATTCGCGAGGGTGCGCCGGGTGCTGGCCTGATGCTCGATGCCAATCAGGGATACACAGCTAACGAGGCGCTCCTCTGCCTGGAAGCCCTGGATGATCGCGATATTCGCCCGCTGCTGATGGAACAGCCGGTTCACAAAGACGATTATGACGGGCTGCGTTACGTCACCAGGCATACCACAGTACCTATTGCAGCCGATGAAAGCGCCTCCAATGCTGCCAGCGTCGCGCGCCTGATCTCTCTAGGAGCGTGCAACGTCATTAATATCAAGCTCATGAAATGCGGCTTTGTCGAAGCTCTGGATATCGCGGCCGTCTGCCGTGCTCATCATATTCAACTCATGATCGGCGCTATGATGGAATCGCGCCTGGCCATCAGCGCAGCAGCTCACTTCGTCGCTGGCCTGGGAGGCTTCCGCTATATCGACCTGGACACACCCATGCTGCTGACCGAAGACCCATTTACCGGCGGCTATGAGCAACGTGGGGGAGTATATGATCTCGCAAGCATAGAGAAAGGATTGGGAATCGAACCGAAATAGAGGCATGCCATCGAAGGGCTTCCTCATGCGATCTGGCTGAGCCGTAGAAGTAGCGCAGCCAGATCACACACGAGTCAGTGGATATGCCTCTTTACGCGAAGGCCGGCCAGGTTTCCTCTCAATCCTTTTACCGATACGCCTCCGCCTGCAAATTGAAGAGTTCGGCATAGCGACCACCAAGCGCGATGAGTTCGGCGTGCGTGCCGCTCTCCTTGACAACGCCCTGTTCGATGACGAAGATGCGGTCGGCCAGGCGCACGGTACTGAAGCGATGGCTGATAAAGATTGCTGTCTTGCCCTCAGTGAGCAGGCGGAACTTGGTGAAAATCTCGTACTCGGCCTGAGCATCAAGCGAGCTGGTGGGCTCGTCGAGAATGAGAATCGGCGCATCACGCATGAAGGCACGGGCCAGCGCGACTTTTTGCCATTCTCCGCCGCTGAGCTGCAAGCCATCTTTGAACCAGCGGCCCAGCATCGTCTCGTAGCCGCCTGGCAACTTTGTAATCACCGCGCTGGCTCCGCTCTTGCCCGCAGCCCGTTCCACCAGATCCAGATTCTCAATCTCCTCAACCTTGCCCACGCCAATATTCTCGCGCGCAGTCATGAAGTAGGTCACATAGTCCTGGAAAATGACGCCGATGACGTGACGCAATTCTTCAATATCATATTCGCGAATATCGCGCCCGCCGATGAGAATCTGGCCCTCGTCGGGATCGTACAGGCGCGTCAGCAGCTTCACAATGGTTGTTTTTCCCGCCCCATTGCGTCCAACCAGCGCGATAGCCTCGCCAGCGTTGATGGTAAAGCTCACGTGTCGCAGAGCCGCCTCGGTCTCAGGATCTTTGCCGGGATAGGTGAAGCTCACATTGCGAAACTCTATTGAGAGGCCAGGCACGACTGGATCGCGCTCAATTGAGCGCGGATCAGCGGGTGAGAGGATACGCGGCTGATACTCCAGGAACTCGTACAGGGTATCCACATAGAGATTATTCTCGTAGATTCCGGAGATATCGGCCAGCAGCCCTTGAAAACTCGATCCAACCTGGATCGCCGCCTGGGTGTACATGGTCAGACTGCCAATCGTGATGGCTCTGCTGATAGCCCGTAGCGCCACGTAGATGTAGATGGCCGAATTTGCCAGGTTTGAGAGGCTGCCCCAGCCAAAGCCGGCCAGATAGCGCGGCACCACAATCCGCTTGTCCTGTTGATAGAGAGCTTCGGCCACGTCATCATACTGCTTGATGAAAAAGGATCCCAGATTGAATAGCTTGATTTCCTTATTATAGGTATCCGTCGTCATCAGGCGAATCAGGTAGAGCAGGCGACGCCGTTCGGGAGACTGACGGCGCATTTTCAGGTAGCCGCGCCAGCCATAGCGCGAGCTGGAGATGAACGAGGGAATGGGCGTAAGCAGGGCGATCACCGCCAGCCACCAGGCCAGACTCAGCAAGAGAGCGAGCATGGAGAAAAGGGTCACTGCCGTTTTGAGGAAATCAAAGAGCTGAGAGATCATCTGCATGGGCTTGTAGACCGACTCATCGGTGGCATTGCGCAGCTTATCATAGAAATCTGGGTCCTCGAAGAAGGTCAGATCGAGCGTATCGGCTTTGCGCAGAATCATAGACTGCACACGATTGCCGATGCGCTCCTGTAAGAGCTGTTGAACAATATTGCTCAGGGTGCTGAACAGGCTCTGCACCAGACCCACCACCAGTTGCGCCACCACATAGAACCAGACCGGCCCCAGTGGATGCGAGGGACTGAATGCAGCAACGATCACGCTATCAACCACGCCACGCGTAATCCAGACGCTCACGGCAGGCAAAAAACCACTGATGATACTGACCAGAGCCATAATGATGGTCATCCAGCGGCTAGTTGACCAGATCAGGCCCATCACCCTGGGCAGGTCGGTAAACGCCAGGAAGATCTTCCGTATCTCAAACTGTTCATCGTCCCGGCCTCTCTGAGGTCTTCCATCAAGGGATTGTGGAGTCCGAGGCAGTCGCCGGGCATTTCCATTGCTGGCCATAGATACGATACCCTTCTTGCCAGATCAGAACGCGAATATATCCGCAGCTTAACGCATGAAACACAAGTGTACTTGAGAGTATAACATTTCTTTATGACATCTTCTGTCATGCTTCTGTGAGGAAAGCCGTCCCTCCACTTGCCTGGCAACAAGGACTTCATTTCCCTCGTGAAGACGCAGTGACAGGAATGTGGCCATAGCATACTCCAGCAGAGATCAAAATACATTGGCCCTTTGGACGATGCGCAAATAGTCAGGCTATGTTACAATAGATATGCTTAAAAAAAGGAGACCGTCGAATGATTCATGAGGCTTTTTGGCAAACTCTCGCCGAGTTTGTGCGAAGCAGTAGAATCGTGATTGATCGTCCTCGTGGATCGCTTCATCCTCGTTATCCAGAGTTTCGCTATCCACTCGATTATGGGTATCTTGAGGGAACGTGTTCAGGCGATGGGCAGGGTATTGACGTCTGGATTGGTAGCGATCCGGCCAGGCAGATAACCGGCGTCATTGTCACTGCCGACGCGAAGAAATATGACGCAGAGATCAAAATCCTTCTCGGCTGCACGCCCGCAGAGCAGCAAGAAATCCTTACATTCGTTAACCAGGGATCTCAAGCTGGCCTGCTGGTCGAACGCCCTCAAACACCTTCCCTTGCGTAGACTCATCTATCGATGATACAGTGCTAACAAATCCATTTCGCAGGCGATCTTTTCGCTATGACAGCAATCACACGGCGGAAGATTGAAGATGAGGCGGGGTACGTCGCAGAATACAGGAGGATACGCTATGAGTTTTACCAGTCGTCTCGTGGCCTGGTGGATGCATCTGCCGCCGGCTGAAACGCGCGATATCACCATTAAGCGCGACATCCAGATCCCCATGCCTGATGGAGTGATCTTGCTGGCGGACCATTATGCTCCTCGTGCAAGTTCAAAGCTGCCAACGATTTTGATTCGCTCCCCATATGGCAGGAGAGGCTTTTTCGGTGCCCTCATGGCCCTTCCCTATGCCGAGCGCGGCTATCAGGTGCTCGTTCAGAGCTGCCGGGGCACGGCGGGATCGGGAGGCGAGTTTTATTACGCGCGCAATGAACACGACGACGGGCTGGCAACCATCGAGTGGATCAAGCAGCAGGAGTGGTTCTCAGGCGAGCTGGCTACCCTCGGCGGCAGCTATCTTGGCTTTGTGCAGTGGGCTGTGGCTGCCGATGCCGGACCCGAACTGAAAGCCCTGGTACCCCAGATCACGACCGCCGATTTTAACCATTTTCGCTTCCAGGGCGGCTCGTTCAACCTGGAATCCAGCCTTGACTGGTCCACGATGATGACAACTCAGGCCGCCACAGGACTGAATATTGGCATCAGGTCGATCCTCGCGCAGTTCGGGCGCGCAAGCAAACTGGAGCGAGCCTTTGGACATCTCCCGCTTGGCAAGGCCGACCAGGTTGTGATCAGCCGGCCATCTCAACATTTCCAGACTCTCCTCCAGCATGGACCCGACGACGACTACTGGAAACCTGTCGATTTCAGCCATCGCCTCGCAGAAGTAAAAGCGCCTGCATACCTCATGGGCGGCTGGTATGACCTCTTTCTGGCCTGGCAGCTCAAGGATTACCAGGCATTGCGCGCAGCAGGCAAGCAACCATACTTGCTGATTGGTCCCTGGACGCACACGGGTACCTCCGGCGCGGGGATTACTGTGCGCGAGGCTCTGGCCTGGCTGGATACGCATGTGAAAGGCAAGCCAGGCAGGCTACGCGAAGCTCCCGTCCGCCTGTACATCATGGGCGAAAACACGTGGCGCGATTTCGCGGATTGGCCGCCGCCCGCTCGCACTGAGCGCTGGCACCTGCAACCGGACGGCGCGCTGTCACCCGCGACCCCACCGACCTCTGAACCGGACCACTACCGCTATGATCCGGCCGATCCAACCCCCGGGATTGGAGGAAATTCGCTGGGGTCCAGGAAGCGTATGGGACCGAAAGATAATCGCGCGCTGGAAGCTCGCCCGGATGTGCTGGTCTACACAAGTGCCGCGCTGGAGCACGATATGGAGGTCATTGGCCCGATCACTGCTGAGCTTTATGTTTGTTCAAGCCTGCAACATACCGATTTCTTCGTCAGATTGTGCGCCGTGGAGGAGTCGGGCAAATCGATCAATCTGTGTGATGGTATCCTGCGCCTGACCCCAGGGAGTATTCCCCCACAGCCTGATGGCAGCCTGCACCTCTCCATCGAGGTCTGGCCAACCGCTTACCATTTCCGCAAAGGGCAGCGCCTGCGCGTCCAGATCTCCAGCGGCGCGCACCCACGCTTTGCACGCAATTTAGGCAGCGGTGAACCACTGGCCAGCGGAACAAAGCTCTGCGTGGCCGACCAGACCGTTTATCACGATCCAGAGCATCCCTCGGCTATCCTGCTGCCGATTCTCAACGCATAGGCGACCGGGATGGTAATCAGCATCCGCTCGTTCAGAAAGAGAAGGCCATGAGCAACAATACCGAAGAACAGATTACGCAAAATGTGCTGGACAGTATGGCTAACGCGGCCAATCCTCGGCTCAAACAGGTCATGAGCAGCCTGGTCTCTCACCTGCACGCCTTCATCCGCGAGGTCGATCTGACGCAGGAGGAGTGGATGCTGGGCATTCAATTCCTGACCAGGACCGGCCAGATGTGCGACGAGAAACGCCAGGAGTTTATTCTGCTTTCCGATGTCACCGGAACATCCATGCTGGTCGATGCCGTTAACCACCGCCTGCCCGCCGGGGCCACCGAAAGCACGGTTTTTGGCCCGTTCTACCGCGAGGGCGCACCAGAACTCCCTATGGGCGCCAGTATCAGCCAGAATCAGCGCGGAGAGCCGGTTGTGGTCAGCGGACGCGTGCTTTCTATCGATGGAACACCGATTGCGGGCGCGTTGCTCGATATCTGGGAAACAGACGAGAACGGACTGTACGAGCAACAGGACCCCGATCAGCCTGATATGAACCTGCGGGGCAAGTTTCGCACCGATGGCGAGGGACGCTACTGCTTTATCGGCATCAAACCAGTTTCCTACTCAATCCCTGACGATGGGCCAGTCGGACAACTGCTGCAAACTCTGGGGCGTCATCCGTTTCGCCCGGCCCATATTCACCTGATGATTTCAGCCGAAGGCTTCATGACGATAACAACGCATCTGTTCGTCAAAGGAGACCCCTATCTTGATTCGGACGCGGTTTTTGGTACGAAAGATTCCCTGGTGGTAGATTTTGTTCGCCATGATTCGCAGGAAGAGGCAAGCCGTTACCAGATCGCAGCGCCTTTCTACACAGTAGAGTATGATTTTGTTTTGCAACCTCTGAACCGCTAGCATCGGCGGAGCCCTGCCGCACCCTGGTTAGACATGCCTGCAATCAGATGCTATGATGAGTAGAAATTCCGCATTTCGCATATGGAGTGAGAGCAATGACCACAGGTGAACATACATCACAGGATTCGGCAAAGTTGAAAGGCGCAGCAGAGAAGCTGGCCGAACTGCGCAAGCTAAAGGAGCTGGCCAGGCAGGGCGGCGGCGCCAGGCGCATCGAGAACCAGCATAAAAAAGGCAAGCTCACGGCTCGCGAACGTCTCGATTTGCTGCTCGACCCGGGTAGCTTCAACGAACTGGACATGTTTGTTACGCACCGCGCCAGCGACTTTGGCCTGGACGAGCAGAGGATTCTTGGCGATGGCGTAGTCACCGGCTATGGCAAAATCGATGGTCGCCTGGTCTACGTTTTCTCGCAAGACTTCACGGTCTTCGGCGGCTCAATGAGCGAGGCCAACGCCGAAAAAATTTGTAAAATTATGGACCTGGCTATGCGCAACGGTGCGCCTATCATTGGCCTGAACGATGGCGGCGGAGCACGCATTCAGGAGGGTGTAGTCAGCCTGGGAGCTTACGCCGATATTTTTCTGCGCAACACCCTGGCCTCTGGCGTGGTGCCACAGATCTCGGCCATCATGGGTCCGGCAGCCGGCGGCGCGGTCTATTCCCCAGCCATTACCGACTTTATTTTTATGGTAGAGAAAACCAGCCACATGTTTGTTACGGGGCCTGATGTCCTCAAAACCGTCACCCACGAGGATGTGAGCTTTGAAGAACTGGGCGGGGCGACGGTCCATAACTCAACCAGCGGCGTCGCCCACTTCTCCTGCCCTAGCGAACCTGACTGCATTCGTATGATCCGCCAGTTGATGAGCTACCTGCCCTCTAACAACATGGAGGACCCGCCGCGCACGACGCCCAAAGATTCGCCCACGCGCGCTGAAGAGGCTCTGGATACCATCGTGCCTGATAACCCTAACAAGCCCTATGATATGAAGCGGGTGATTCAGTATATTGTCGATGATGGCGAATTTTTCGAGGTTCAGGAGTACTTCGCGCGCAATATCATTATCGGCTTCGCACGTATGGATGGTCGTCCAGTTGGTATCGTAGCCCAGCAGCCCGGCGCTCTGGCAGGCGTGCTGGATATCAATTCGTCAGATAAGGCCGCTCGTTTTGTGCGCTTCTGCGACTGCTTCAATATTCCCCTGCTCACTTTCGTCGATGTGCCCGGCTTCCTGCCAGGCGTGGCGCAGGAGCACAACGGGATTATTCGTCACGGCGCCAAGCTGCTCTATGCCTATTGCGAGGCCACCGTACCCAAAATCACGGTGATTACGCGCAAAGCTTACGGCGGAGCTTACGACGTGATGAGCAGTAAACACGTGCGCGGCGACATCAACTACGCCTGGCCCACCGCCGAAATTGCGGTTATGGGTCCAGAGGGCGCGGTGAATATTCTCTTCCGCACCGAAATTGAGCAGGCCGAGAACCCCGAGGAGCGGCGGAAAGAGCTCATCGCAGAGTACACCGAGAAATTCAACAATCCCTATATCGCGGCGGCTCGCGGCTACGTCGATGAAGTGATCGAACCACGCCACACGCGCATCAAGATCATCAATGCGCTGGAGATGCTCAAAAATAAGCGCGACACCAATCCGCCAAAGAAGCACGGCAATATTCCGCTCTAAACTTTCTTAATCCTGTGACAAAAGCAAATCATACAGCGCCTGCTGACGTTCACGAGCTGCGCGATAGATAGCGTGCCTGGTTGGATCTGGCTGCACAATGGTAGAAATCTCTGGCGCCAGTTCCGCCAGATCGGGCAGAATCTGGAGAGCTTCCAGGGCCAGCAGCGCGGCGCCACGCGCAGAAGCCTCGTTGCCTTCTGAGAGTTCGAGCGGGCGGTTGAGCGTGTCGGCCAGGATCTGGCAAAGCAGCGGAGAGTTGAGCAGCGCGGCGCCACTGGCAAGCAAGCGCGGCGCTGATGCCTGCACAGCGAGCGCGCGAACAAGCAGGTCATAAACGCGGCTAAGCTGAAAAACAACCGCTTCCAGAGCGGCACGAGCAATTTCGATAGGCGCGCTGTGGAGCGTCAGACCGGAAATGGTCATCCCGGCGCGCGTATGCCAGCCGGGGCTGCGTTCGCCCGCGAGCAGTGGCAGAACGGTCAGCCCGTGTGCGGCCGGCTCCAAACGGGCAAGCTGCTCGTCAAGTTCGCTTAGATCAGGTAATTGCAACGTCCGACGCAGCCAGGCCAGAATATTACCGCCTTCGCTGAGCGCTCCCCCAAGCAGTGCGCGGCGTCGATCTACGTAATACAACCAGAGTCCACGCTCAGGTTCAATCTGTTCAGGCGGCACGACCACGCGCAGAGCGCTGGAGGTTCCCACGGTCACAGCCCATGTTGAGGAAGTAGCGCAGTTCGAGCCGATGTTAGCGGTAGCTCCATCGCCAATGGCCGGAAACCAGGGAACGCCCTTGAGCGCGGGCCAGCGCCCGGCAAATTCGGGTTTTAGACTGCACAAGACATCAGATGTATCGCCAGGCGTAGGAAGCTGAGACAGCGATAGCCCCAGCTCTTTGAGCAGCTCATCGTCCCAGACGCGAGCGCGCGTATTGAGCAGGCCGGTACCGGAAGCCATAGAGAGGCTGCATACCGCGCGGCCTAGCAAACGCTCGTGAAGATATTCGCCAAAGGAAACATAGCGGGCCACCCGCCGCGCGATGTCGGGATAGGTCGCAGTCAGCCACGCTATTTTCGCGGGCCAGTAACTGGTGTGCAGGTGCGCGCCGGTACGCCGATGGATAGCCGCCTCGTCCAGCCGCGCGCGCAGCTCAACGGCGGCCCGTCGCGGGCGCGTATCTTCCCAGGTCAGCAGGGGCAGCAGCGGACAGCTTGAGGCATCCAGGGGAAGCAGAGTATGCCAGAATGTGGAAGTTGCGACCGCGACGATCTGTTCAGAGCGCGGGCCAGCTTTCTGTAAAATCTCATCTATCGTGCGCACGACCAAATCGACCAGGGCATCGGCATCCACCGATGCTTCGCCATCGTGCGAGGTCGTCAGGGTATAGGTCAGTTGTACGCGGACATCTGGCACAGCAGCGCCTGCTGCATCGTAGAGCAGGGCGCGCGTTGAAGAGGTGCCGATGTCGAGCGCGAGGACAAAGGACCGGTTTGCCACGGCTGTTTCTTCTCCAACTGGTTTGCGTTCATTATATATGGCCGGGCAATCAGATACACCACCAGAACCGAGAACAATCCTTTCAGGAAGCGGCTGATCCGGTGCAGGCGCCCGGATGCCTGCCCGTGCGCGGAAACCGGACTGGCTACCTTTGTTGATGCACGCAATTGCCGCGCTCTATCGAAACCGTGTGCCACCACCGGATCATACATTATCAGCGTCTCTTTAACGCTCTGGATGCTTGGGCGGTCTGCGGGATCGTGGGCGAGCATCGCTGTAATCAGCTCCGCCAGCGGCTCAGGGAACGAAGGACAGAGCGAGAGGATCGGCGGCAGATTGAAAGGCGTGGTCGCGGGATCGTGGCCGGTCAGCAGGAAATAAAGCGTGGCACCGAGGCCATAAATATCGGTGCGAATCGTGCTCTGCGCTCTGCCATACTGCTCTGGCGCGGCAAAGCCAGGCGAGCCAAGCGGCGCAGTATCTCTGGTCCGGCCTGGCTGAAAACGCCGCGCGATGCCGAAATCGATCAGGTAGAGGCGACCGCCTGGCGTGCGCATAATATTGGCCGGCTTCACATCTCGAAAGATAATGGGCGGCTCAAGCTGGTGCAGGTATTGCAAAACGTCGCAAAGTTGCAGTCCAACATCAATTACTTCTTCAAGCGGCAGACACGGCTCCTCAAGCTGCCGGAGATACTCATCGAGCGGCTCGCCGTCGATGAAATCCATCACCAGGTACCAGTGCGTAGCGTCGGTGAAATGCTCGTGCAGGCTCGGCAGGTGTGGATGATCCAGACGAGAAAGCAGGCTGAGCTCACGGTTATATGTATCGGTCGCCTCAATGGCCTGGGACGCGCTGAGTGCATCCAATTCAATCGATTTAATCGCGACCAGACGATTTTTCCTCTGCCTATCACGCGCCTTGTAAACCGCGCCGAAGCCGCCGGTGCCAACTTTCCCCAGAACCTCGTAGCGACCATGCAGAAGATGTACTTCAGGCCGGGGTTGCCGCGAGAGCCGCATCGTTGTGATGGAATTTTCGGTCAGGGTGAACTGAATATAGACATCCGATTCTTGCTCCATTTCTCGTTCGCCCGGCTCGTAGCTCTCAGGCAAGCCATGCAGCGGGCTCTGGCAAGCACGGCAAATCGCGGTCTCGCGTGAATTGGCCGCGCCACATATATCGCAGTAAAGGTCCGATGCTTCCATAGAGGATTCGTTGCCTTTCAGCCAGCGCTCAACAAGAGACAGACGCAAAACTCTCTCAACAGAGAGTCTATCACCTTTTCTCAGAAAATGCTCGCTTGATCGGATGTTTGCGAACTATGACAGATGGATTTGTAACCCACGCTAAACTTCTATCCCGAACAGCACCAGCCTGGCCAGTCCCGGCATGCGGCAAACGACAGAGGACAGGCGAGCAAGAGATCATTGAGCAAAGCGAAGGGCTGACTCTAATTCAACCGTTCAAGAGCGCTCTCCAGCGCCTCCGGGTGGGTTAATACAGGGAAGATTTGCAGGCCGGTTTCCTGGTGCAGGCGTTCGAGCGCTTGATGATCGCGAGGATTGAGCATGGCGACTGTCAGCATATTCCGCTCGCGTCCAACGGGGTAGCAGCGGAGTTCCTGAGCCAGCCTGGCGCTGACCAGGTGGAGGACATGCTGAGGAGGCTTGCGCGGCAGAAGTTCTAGATAGGGAATGCCAAGTTTTCTGGCCAGCAGCGAGAGATCTTCGTTCCTTTGCTCTGACGAAGGCTCCTCCTCAGGCATACCACGCGCAAAGCCACGCTTCCCCGCTCGCTCAGCCCGCCCACTCGACCGCCTACTGATCTTGCTGGCTGCGCGCAGCAGAGCATCGAGATCTGCGTGAGGATCAGGGAAAGCTCCATGCCCAACGGTGAGCCTCGCTGAGCGCAAGTTTCCCTGCTCGTACAGCGTGCGTGTGTGGCAGAGCAGAGCATCCCAGAGACGCTCCTCGACGAGCTCTGCACCCTCAAGATTGGCCCCTTGCAGCACAAAATACATGGTATGCTGATGAAGGAAAACAAGATCCGTCCTACGAACCAGCGAACGGATATGCTGGAGCAGGTACGCAGCGTCTTGAGGCACCAGTGTACTCTGCTGATCTTTCGCCCGGCCACTCTTCGCCCCATCTTTATAGACCAGGCGGGCAGTAATCACGACCAGAGCAATCTGCGCGCAACCGGCTCCATGTAGTTGTCGGATCGCCGTCGTAATCTCTGCCTGCTTCTCAACAGTTGTGAACGTGTAGCCCTGCGGAAAAATAGCCCTGTCTGATGTAGAGGCCGTCTCCTTGCGCATCTGCGCCTCCTTGCCTGCCGGCAACTATGCTGGTAGATATCGACCAAAAGTATAAACTCCTTCTGCCGGAAAAAGAACGTGAGAAAGGTTATAATTTCGTTGAGAGTAGAGCCTGGCGGTTAAGATCCTTGCAACCTTCAGAGGAGCTTTTTGCTTCCCTCCTGCCACACAGTTCTTGCGAGATGCCTGACGCCGTCTCCCCTTGAGTTCAGGAAAACGCAGGCTTTTAACTGCCCTCGCCGGCCGCTGCAAAATACCTGAGCAGGCTGGTTAGCGGCTCAAGAGTAACCTCGAACTGAACAAGCATCTGGTCTGACTGCTGCATCAGGTCGAAGAGCAATGCGCTGATCTCTTCGCTATCCTCCGGTCCGACCAGGCGAAAATTCGGCAGAATATCACCGAAGATGGCTCCCGCGCTGTCCAGGAGCACGGCAAAAGCCGTGTCAAGCTCAGTAAGGCCATAGACCGCCAGTGCGGGCTGAGGAAATTGTTCCTGGAACGAGGGAAGCCTGTGCTGTTGTTCCTGCCAGACCAGGAGCCGATCCATCAACTCGCCTACAGCTCTCTCCCAGATTTCCGCCTCAACGGTAGCCTGTCCCGTTTGCTCCCTCTCAGATGGAACCGCAGGCCGCTGCCTCTGGCCTTTCGGGAAACAATGCACCCGATCAAGCACAAGCGTTTCCTCCTCTTCAAATGTGCGCAGCCAGAGTTCCTCATTGTCCAGCGTATCCAGAAGGCACTCAATCACATCGCTCAGCAGATGGCACAGGGGAGCCATGCGATCTAACGTGCGGTTGACTGCTTGCAGATGCAGCCAGATCTGCTGGTATAGAAATGTTTCTTTGCCTTTCTCTTTACGCGCGGCCCATGTAGCAAGGTCTGGGAGAGCCTGGCGATACAGAAAATCTACGCGGCTGAACAGGTGGCGCAGGCTAAAGCTGATGGCCTCAAGATCATGGCTCCTGGCCTGTTTGATAAAATACGCCTCTATCTGCCTGAGCATAACGTTCAATTCAGCGTCGGCATGGCTCCCCGGCTCCGGATATTTGCCGCTCTCCGCCTGCGCGTCGGTTTCCTGATTCAAGGGTCCGGGCATCCGCTGCCTCCATTCTTTCTCGTCCACTTCATCATTCTGCTCGATATTTTCCAAATACCTCTTCCACATCCTTTGCATCTATTTTGAGATATATCTATCCCCTTAGACTCTGCTCAGTTTGCCCTATCTCTATTGTACCTGTGGAGCATAATAGCCTTCTCTGAAATGGGGCATTTGCCCCTCCATTTCGTGGCTCACCGGTGCTATAACATAGACAGGCAATCTTCGGTCATCCGTACTTTCGCAGACAATGCAAAGAAGGAAGCTATGCATATGGACGACTCTATTAGCAACGCCAGCACTGGCACACCCCCCGCCGCGTCAAGCGCCAGGCAAATACTCCCACCGTCACCACCTTCCGGTAACAAGCGCAAGTGGCAAGCAGGCAGATGGCTGGTTCGCTGCGTGCTGGCCCTCTGCTTTCTCGTCGGCTTCTATCTCTCCGTTTTCCCCTCCGGCCGTGCTCTGACCCGCGCGGTGATGATTGTGCCGGGCTTAATTAGCGCGGAGAGTCCGGGATGGGAAAAGCCGGTTGATGAGCCTATCAAGCATATCCAGGAAACAATCTCCTCAGGCGCCGGACCCGTGTACCTGGATATCTATGAGCCAACCGATAGCCAGCCGCCCGTGCCGGGGGCCAGAGAAGGAATGCTCATGATTCCCGGCGTAGGCGATCAACGCAAGCAACCGCAGGTTGTCAACTTCTCAGAGACGCTGGCGGCCTCCGGCGTGGTGGTGATGGGCATGACCACACCGGCCCTGATCGCAAATCGCCTGGAAGCAAGCGATGAGGAAGCAGTGGTGCAGGCTTTTCAGAAATTGCAGCACTGGTCCGGCGTCAATCCCACACATGTCGGCATGTTCGGCATCAGTGGCGGTGGAGGGTTGATGTGTCTGGCAGCAGCGGATGCGCGCATCCGCGATCAAGTCAGGTTCGTTGCCCTGCTGGGCAGCTACTTCGACGCGACAACGCTCTTGCAGACAATCGGCCAGCGCGCGCAGACGGAAAATGGCCAGACTCAGCCCTGGTCTCCCAATCCCTATCCTCTACAGGTTCTGGCAAATACGGTTGCACCATTGATGCCAGAGCAAGACGCCCGACTGCTGACAAAAGCGTTCCAGACGAAGAGCAGCGGGTCACTCAGTCAGGAGCAAATCAGGCAACTTGCGCCCAGCAGCGCCGCATTCTATCACCTTCTGGCCGGTGACGAAACCAATCGAGTGAACGCCAACCTGGCCGCGCTCCCTCCAGAAATGAAGGAACTGCTGGCAAGCGTCTCACCCTCTCGCGTAGTAGACCAGATCCAGGCACCCGTCTACTTGCTCCACGACCGCAGCGATCAATTTGTGCCTGTTACCCAGTCGAGTGATTTTGCAGCGACCCTGGCCAACCTTCACCATTCCTATGATTTTGCAGAATTCGGCATTTTTCAGCACGCTGTGGTCGTCTCGAACCCCAGCTTGAGCGAGGAACTGGGTGATGGCTTAAAGCTGGTACGTTTCGTGAACGAAACCATGCAGGTTGGTTCCTGAAAGCAGGAAAGGAGACGCAATATGCCTGTATTCTATCTGATTTTAACCTGGGCTGTGCTGGGAATCGTTATCGGCGCGCTCGCGCTCGCGGCCCATTTCAAACCGGCGACCTGGGGCAAAGCTGGCTGGCTCTGGATGCTGGCTCTTGGCCTCGGTTCGGCCCTGCTCGGCGGCCTGCTCGGCTTCTGGCTATTTGACCGGCTCTTTTCTACAGCCACGGCGCTCTGGGTCGCCGTGCTGGCTACATGCGTGCCGTGGCTCTCCAGCAATGTGCGGGCGCGGCTTGCAAAGCGTCCCTAATGCTCTCCCGGCGGGCTTCCGCCTAACTTCTGTTCAAGATCGTGGGCAAAGCCAGTAGCCTGCTCAGGACGAAAAACGCCATAGATATAGCGGTCGGGACGCACCAGCACGTAGAGATCCTGGCTGAGAGGCAGCATGGTGCGGATCGTGCCGCCAACTGCCAGTCGGCGTGTTTGTAGCTTACGCCAGATTACTTGCTGCTCAATATCCGCGAATGCCTGTGGATTAATGTTATTGACGCGCAAAAGGGCAAAGCCGGGACCAAGCAAATCGTCGAGGAGCACGCGCCGGCCATCCGGCACGCTGATCTGTGGCTGGGGCAGCATCAATCCGGCCAGTCGGGCACCGAGTGGGCTTCCTGCCCGCGAGAAAAAGCCCTGTTTGTAGCGCGGCTGCGGTTTGATGCCTCCCTCACTGAGAGAAACACGCGCTCGCGGCAGGAGGTTGACGAGTCTGAAAAGCGCGTCGCGTACTACAGCCACGGGCCTCACGGTTGGCATGACGATGGAGCCGAGGAAACGCGAGAAATTGATCATCTGGCGCGTATGAGCCTTGCGCTCAAGCGTATAGCTTGCCAGCAAAGCGGGATCGGCCAGCCCTTGCAGCACGAGCCAGAGCTTCCAGCTCAGGTTATGTGCGTCACGCAGCCCGCTATTCAGCCCTTGCCCGCCAAAAGGCGGCATCAGGTGGGCCGCGTCACCCAGCAGGAAAACGCGCCCCTGCTGAAAGGTTTCGGCCAACGCGGCATGAAAGGTATAGACGGCAGAACGCACGATACGCGGCAGCGGTGGTCCACCCACGCGGCGAATCAAAGCGCATATATTCTCTGGCCGCGCGATTTCCGCCTCCTGCTCGCCAGGTAGCAGCATAAATTCCCAGCGTCGTCGGCGACCTGGAGATGGCACGGTCACGGCTGGTCGCGCCGCGTCGCAGAAGAAGCGCACGGTCGTTGAAGTATCTGGATCCTCAAGAGAATCGATGACCAGCCATTTCTGCGCGTAGGTCGTGCCTCGCATCGAGATTTTGAGTCCGGCCCGTACCACACTTTTCGCCCCATCACAGGCCAGCAGGTAACTACACTCCACCTGATACACTTCGCCGCCTGGATCGCGCACCGAAACAATTACGCCCTGGTCGCATTGCGTAAAAGACTCCAGGCTATGCCCAAACTGTACGCTCGTTGCCGGGAAGCGCTTGAGGCCCTCTAGCAGCGTGGCCTCGAAGGTGGGTTGGTGGAAAGTCGAGATCAGCGGATAGCCGTTGCGCTGTCGGCTGGGCGCGACCCGGGCCAGCAGGCAACTGCCTGAGAGATAGTGCGCTTCCAGATCATAGAGCAGATCGGCCCGCATAGCCTCGCTCAGCCCCATGGCCTGGCAAACGCGCAGCCCCTCGTCGTCCAGCGAGATAGCTCTGGGGCAATCGCTCAGTGCTGCATTGCGTTCGATCAACAGGGCATCAAGGCCATAGATGCCAAGCAGATTACCCATAGCCAGCCCGGTTGGTCCCGCCCCCACAATAACGACTGAAAAATAAGGCAGCGCCGCGTTCATCACTCTGCCCCCCTGCCTACAACCAGCGCGACGTTCGAGCCGCAAATCCCGCGCCCGCCGATCAGGGCGTGCGAACCGGCAAAGGGCTGCGCGCGCTCACGCACAAGGTTGAGTTGATGCAGTGGTTCAGGCTGTTCGCAGTTCAAGACAGGTGGGATCTGCCGGTTGCGCAGGGCCAGCAACGTCGTAATTGTATCCAGCGCTCCGGCTGCGGCATAGCTGTGTCCAATCATCGTGCGCGGAACGCTAACGGGCAGATCCTCCGTATACGCACCAAAAACCTCGCGCAACGCGGAAGCCTCGGCGCGGTCAGCCTGCACTTCGGCCCGCCCATCCAGATTAACATAGCTGATATCGGCGGGTCGGAGGTGCGCGTCCTGGAGGGCCAGGCGTATAGCCCGCGCATAATAGGTGCCATCGGACGAGGAAGAAAATGGAGCGCGCGCGTCGTTGGTCGATCCGGATCCCAGGATCTCTCCATAGATCGGCGCGCGGCGCAGTCTGGCGTGCTCATACTCTTCCAGGACACAAATGCCTGCGCCCTCGGCCAGAATCAATCCGGCAGCTCGCCGATCAAAGGGACGATAAGCGCGGGGATCACGGCCTGGTGCGCTCAGACCACTTTGCCCGAAAACCAGCAAGAAGAAAGGATGGAGCAGAGCCTCGCTTCCTCCGGCCAGTACAACATCCGCAACACCGCGCCGAATCGCGTTTGCGGCCACAGCCATCGCCTCCAGGCCCCCGGCGGTGTCGCTGACCGGGGTCTTGCAATAGCCTTGCAAACCATAACTGAGCGAGACCTGGCCAACGTTGGAGACCTGGAGCCAGGCAATAGCAGTATACGCGCTCATCGCGCGCGGCCCCTGCGTATAGAGGGCTTCGATCTGCCTGATCACAAATTCAACACCGCCGAGCGTATTGGCGATCACTGTCCCCACACGCCGGGGATCTTCCAGGGCCAGATCGAGCCGCGCGTGGCGCAGAGCTTCCGCGACTGCCACACAGGCAAAATGAGTCATGCGGTCGGTGCGCTGAACAAACTTGCGCTCCAGATACGCCTCCGCCTGAAAATCAGCCACTTCTCCGGCAACCGAGATAGGCAGATCCTCCGTTGGAAAACGCCGCAAAGGTTTAATCCCAGAAATGCCGTTCAGACAGGATCGCCAGAACTCTTCAACACCCAGGCCATTTGGGGCAACTACTCCCATACCTGTCACAACGACCCGGCGCTCACCGGCAGCGCTCATATCTCCCCCTCTTTTTCCTGAGTTGCCAGGAACTCTGGGCGGGCCAGCACCAGCGCCGTATTTACCCCGCCAAAGCCACTGGAATGACTCAATGCGACCTGGAAACTGGCCGGGCGGGCGACATTGGGTACATAATCGAGGTCGCACAGCGGGTCGGCCTGCTCCTGGTTAATCGTGGGCGGCAGAATCTGATGATGCAGCGCCAGCGCCGTCACCACCGCCTCAATTGCGCTCGCGGCACCCTGCGCATGCCCAATCATCGATTTTGTCGCGCTGATTGGAATGCGATAGGCGTACTCACCAAAGACCGCCTTATAGGCAGCGGTTTCAGCCGGTTCATTAGAAGGAGTCGAACTGCCGTGTGAATTAATGTAGCCCAGTTGGCGTGGAGTAATGCCAGCCTCGGTCATAGCCTGGCGCAAGAGATCTTGCAGCGGGCTTCCATCAGGAGGCAAAGCGGTCATATGATAAGCATTGCTGTTGGAAACAAAGGCCAGCAGTTCCGCATAGATCGTAGCCCCGCGCTCTAACGCCCCTTCCCGATCTTCTAGCAGAAGCACAGCCGCGCCCTCGCTCATGACAAAACCGTCGCGCAGCCTGTCATAAGGTCGTGAGGCCCGCTCAGGCTCGGCATTCCTGGTACTCAACGCACGCATCACCGAGAAGACATTGATGCTGCTGGGATTAATCGAAGAATCGCAGCCACCAGCAAGCATACTGGTCGCTCTACCCTCCTGGATATTCCAGAACGCCTGCCCAATCGCGTCCGCGCCTGCCGAACAGCCCGTAGCGATGACCGTGCTGGGGCCGTGCAATTGATAGTGCATCGCGATTGCTGTGGCAGGCATGGATGAGAGCAAGAGTGTCGCGAGATTCACGCCACTGGCCGGATACGCTGGCGGCTGTTTGCCGCTCCTCGTAAACAGCCGCCACAGGCGCTCTCCTTCCCCAACCGGCCCCATAGCGGTGCCAATCGCGACTCCGCAGTTATCGCGGTCAAAGGAAGCGGTCAGTTTATCAGGTGGGGAGAGCAGGCCACCATCCTGCAAGGCGAGATGAGCTGCGGCTACCACAAACTGCGTGCTCCGATCAAGTACTTCAATTTCCTGCTCGCTCAGTCCAAAATCACGCGCGGGAAAACTGGGTACTTCTCCGGCGATACGAACCGGCAGGAAACCGGCGTCGAAGCGGGTAATCTGGCGAACGCCCGAACGCCCCTCGACGCAGGCCCGCCAGAATTCCTGCTGTCCGTTTCCATTCGGGGCAATCACGCCCAGGCCAGTAATCACAACGCGGTGCCGGGGCTGTTCGCTCATGTGGACGCCCCTCGCTCCAGGAAGTCCTGGATAATCCGATTGACAGTAGCCGCCTGAGAGTACAGAAAGAAGCGCTCCCCGCCCGCGATAACGTGGTAGCCGGCACAGTTGGGCAAATGTTGGGCAAACCAGCGGGTCCTGGCTTCGGGCGCGAGAACGTCATCAAAGCGATTGATCAGCAGCACAGGCATAGTCAGGCGATCAAGTCGTTTGCGGATATCGAAGCTGTGAATCACCGGCAGGACCGAGTATTTATAGACGGCGGGCCAGTCATTGATTTTGCGAAACTGGTCTTCAATCAACGCGCGTGGCAACACAGAGAGTTGCTCCTCTTCCATGAGCGAGTGAAGACTCGGCTGGCGAGCGACGATATAGTTGACAACGGTACGGCGCAGGAAATCCGCCGAGAGAATATGCTCAACCGGCAGGCGCAGGTAGAGCTCATGCAGCAGCCAGATCCAGGGATGGGGTCGGATCTGGTATTCAGCTCCCTGGGCAACGATAGTTAGAGAGCGGCAACGCTGGGGATAGCGCATGGCAAATTCTAGCAGAACCATCGCGCCATCGCCGTGCGCGACGAAATCGGCGGCCATAATCTCCAGGTGGTTGAGCAACCCGCGCAATTCCTCGACCCGTTCTTCTCTCCCGGTAAACGTCCGCCGCGTCTCACGGCGCCGGTAGAGGATTACGCGCCGCTGCTGGCTAAAGAAGCGTACCTGGCGCGCGTAGACAAATTCCAGATGCTCCAGGATCGGCACAAAGATCAGAGGAATGCCCCGGCCGATATCGATGAGCGGCAACACAGTATCGCCAACCACCTGATGCTGGAAAAGCGTCTCCAGATACTCGACATCGGCCTGGAACGAGCTGGCATCAACCAGGACTTCGGGCTGTCTACAGGTCATCAAATCTCTCCCTGGCACCCAGATAGAATACGCGGTTCAAAAATCGCTTGAGTAAGTGTAAACTGACTCTATACAAAATTATAACCTATATGATGATCATATGCTCGCAGGTTACACAAAGATAGATTAACGTAGACTCTCTATTAAAGCCAGGAAGTCAAGAGCATGCATACCGAAGAAGGACCAGAACAATTAAAAATCGCCCGCGCCTGGATCGCGGCTTTCAACGCACACGACGTGGCCGCGCTTGTCGCTCTGTACGCGCCCGATGCCGAGCTCTTTGACGCGGGTATGAAGCGGATGCGTCGGGGCAGACAAGAAATTACCGACTGGTTCGAGCGCCGCTTCTCCAGCCTGCCAGAAATTACCTACACTCCGGCAGAAGAGATTGCCGAGAATGATTTCGTCGCGATCACCTGGACCGTGCGCGGGTACACGCCGCGCCTGCTGGGCCTGCGCTGGCTTGCGCGCCCGTTCTCTGTTGATGGCGTGAGCGTTTTTCATCTGCGCAACGGTCTGATCACGCGCCAGCGCGGCTACTACGATCACCTCGCTGTGGTGGAACGCGCCCTGCCATTCTTGCGCCTGCTGCCTAGCCGGATGTAAGAGTGTGTCTGCTTTCCGTCCCGTTCGCGTGCGAGCGCTTGCGACCAGCGAGGGCAGAAAGATTGAGAATCAGACGCACTCTAAGGAGCAATGAACGAGGAGAGGCTCCTTACACGGAATGAAGCGACGCATGCGAGGAGCGTCACTTCATTCCGTGGATGAACAGGCACAACTGAAACGGATTCCACTATCACAGACCCTAGCCGGGAAACTCAGCCGGAATGTTATGCATGCCGAGGGTAAAGGAGAGCTCGCCGCCGTGGTGCAGATCATGCTCCATCACGTGCCAGACAACCCAGGCGCGCGACAGCTCTACGCGCTGACCATTCCAGTCATCGGGAAAAGTTTGCCGCATATCGTCGGAGCTCCAACGGGCCAGGCAGTCTGCCATGCATTGCCAGGTGCGGTCGAGGGCCTGCACTATCTCAGCGGTCGTTCGGGCGGGCGCGCCAGGCTCATCCCAACTCGCGTACGCCTTCACATCGGCGCCGCAGTCTTCACCTAGAAAATGGGCGAACCAGCCAGCACGGCAGCCGATGATGTGCAGGGCATTCTCGCCTATGGAACGCAGGTGGGGCGCAGCGCGCAACTCAAGCTGCTCGGCAGTGAGCAGCGCGAGCGACCCTTTGATGTGATCCTGGTACGCTTTCCAGGATGTATAGAACGTTGTAAGTGTGAAGTTTTCTTCAGCCATATGCTATATCTCCTCCGGCGAGAGGCCAGCCGCAAGCGCTACGAGGCGCGCAGGCGTCTCTGCAAACAGGGCCATAACCTGCTCGATTAGGCGCGATTTTCCAGCCTCACCTATTATCAAATCCCTTTCTCGCATGCCATAACAGCATTCTTCTTCAGAATAGTGGCAAAAGCGGTTAGGATCGACCCTGATTGCAGCATCAAACGGCGAGAAATGCTCAGGCAGCGAAGATCAATTGGAGCCTCTTTCACCCTCCGTGTCTCTTACCAACAAGCAAGCTACATCGTCCTGGTTACTTTTGTCAGGCCGCGCGGCCTGTCAGGATTCAGCCCCTTGCTTACTGAGAGATACATAGCCAGGAACTGGCCATAGATAATGTTCGGGATGGGCGAGAGCAGTTCAGCCACATCAATAGGAGCGCTTGCCTCGTGCCCACTGATACTGCCGTTCAGCGCCGGGAGTTGTGCCAGAATGGGCGTAGTCGCCAGATCCAGCAAGCGCGGGTCCTCGGCGATCACAATGGTATCGGCTTCCCTCTCTTTGAGAAACTTGAGCAGCTCATAGTTATCTGCCAGCGTGCGGCCCGCAGGCGCGTAGAGCACGACGGTTCTGCCAAACTCGATGATCGCAGTGGGGCCGTGCCGGAAGTCTGCCGTTGAGAAAGGCGTAGCGACCAGGTAGCAGGTTTCAGTGAGCTTCAATGCGGTTTCGCGGGCCGTGCTATAGTTGAAGGCACGCCCCAGCACCACACAATCGCGCGCGTGGACGTAGCGTTGTACCACACCGGCCACGCTCTCTTCGCTGCTCAGCGCCACCTCAGTCAGATCCGGCAGGTGATTGATGTAGCCGGTCAGGGACTCTCCTCCCGGCAGATGAGCCGCCAGTTGCGCCAGAATCGCGCACGTGGTTGTGTACGTCTTGGTTGCGGCAACACTCAATTCCGCACCAGCCGCGCAATACAGCGCGTACTCAGCCGCGTTGGCTAGCAGCGAACCCTCCACGTTTGTAATTCCTACGGTGAGCGCTCCTACCTCGCGTGCCTGCTCGATCACTCCCGTTACATCTGGCGCCACCCCCGATTGCGAAATGCCAATAACCAGGGCATGTTGCAAGTGCAACCGTGCCCCGTACAGAGTGACAATCGAAGGCGTGGCCAGCGCCACAGGAATCCCGTTCAGATATTGAAAGATGTATTGTCCATACAGAGCTGCGTGATCTGAGGTCCCGCGAGCCACCAGAACAATCAAATCGATCTCACGCCTGCGCACTTCTTCCGAGATCCGCTCAATCACCGGCAGCGATCCTGTCAGAGCGTGCCTGATTGCCTCCGGTTGTTCATGGATCTCGCGCCAGATACAGGTCGAACGTACATCACAGATGTTGCCGCTCATGCTCAATCCTCTCAAGGCCGGCTGTCTTGATTTTATCTATGCCGGCTCACTGGTATAGTATACCATACCAGTGAGCCGGCTATCACCAAGACCTCCTCGTCAGGATAGACGTGCAATCTAACTGGCCATAGGCAATGAGCTAAGTTTGGTCCAGGTTTTTCCTCCGTCAAGTGTTTGATAGAAGTCTAATGTCCTGGTTGATGAGGAGTTCAAATTGGATTACATACACCGTAGCCGAGCATTTGTGAATCGGAACGTGGGAATCGGACACACGCTTATGCTAAAATGCGCTAAGAAGATTACGTGGGAATTAGCAGAAGACCGCGAAAAGTGTGCCTATTCCACGGGATGGAGCAACACAACTCGAACGGATTTCATAACATAAAAAGGTATTATCTTATGAAGAAGCCATCATCCACACAAAAGCAGAAGCGGTCACGGCCCGAACTTGCCATCTATCCCCGGCGCTGGCGTGTGATTATCACCTTTGCACTCTGCCTTGTCGTCTTTGGCCTGCTCAGCGCGACGATCATCTCCATTTTTTTGACCTCTACTGATCTGGGTACCGAGGCGCTTTTTATTTGTTTCTATCTTATCTGCGCCATCTACCTGCTTGGTATCGCCTGGTCCGCGCTGCGCCTGCTCATCAGCAAGCAGCCATCGCTTCAGGCCAACGGCGATGGATTGATCCTGCGTCACCTGCCGTTCCTGGGAAATGTCACCATTTCCTGGTCTGAGGTGAAGTCCATCCACGTCGCTCGCTCGATTCTCGTTTCTCACCTCTGCATCGTGCCCCAGGACGCGCCCGAACTCATTCACCGCTATGGCCTCCTGCGCTTCGCCCTCAATGCCAGCGCGCGCCTCGGCCGGCGCGTCAATGCTCCTCTCAGCATCTCACAGGCAGCGCTTGATCAACCTATCGCACTGCTTGCTGAGCGGATTGAGCAGGATTATGGCATACTCTATACTCCCGGCCTGCCTAAAAAACAGGCTGGAGAGATTACACAACAACAAGAGAATGAATAAAGAGGTAACAAATGAGCCAGGTGGACAAATTGCAACGTCTCACAGAACAACAGTTGCCGCAAGCAATCGCCATGATAGGCAAAGCTTTTCACAATGATCCTTTATCAATTTATATCTATCCAAACGAAGCCGAGCGGGCCCGCCGCCTGCCGTTGATGTTCAGCGTTGCGCTCCGCTACACCTTGCGCTACGGAGAAATCACCACAACCCCGGAGGGTACCGGCGCGGCCTGCTGGCTCCCGCCGGAGCGTACTACCGTAACCATCAGGCAACTGCTGCGCGTTGGTGCCCTGGCAACTCCGTTCCAGGCGGGCCTGTCTGCGCTGCTACGCATGAACGGTGCGGAAGACTACACGAGAAGCATGCACAAACGCTGTCTTGCAGAACCGCACTGGTATCTCTGGGTGCTGGGAGTCGATCCAGAACACCAGGGAAAAGGCATCGGCGGTGCGCTACTGCGCGCCGGCCTGGAACGCGCAGACGCCTCCAGCCTGCCCTGCTACCTTGAAACGATGAACCCGAATAATGTGCCGCTTTACCAGAAATTCGGCTTTACCATAGCCGAGGAGGGAGATATTCCGGGCAGCAGTGTACATGCGTGGGGCATGGTTCGTCCTGCACGCTAGGACACCAGCGTCTCCCAGATACACCAGTTGAAGAGATCATCCAACGGTTGTATTATATGTACGCAAACGAACTAAACTATTACCACGTTCAACTTCGGCCTTGATCCATTCATTCAATCAGAACAAGTGGAGGTTTGTGCATGTCTGTCGAAACACAAAAGGAGACGCTGGGTTTTCAAGCAGAGGTAACCCAGCTTCTCGACTTGATGATTCACTCGTTGTATAGCAACAAAGAGATTTTTCTGCGCGAGTTGATCTCGAATGCTTCGGATGCCATTGACCGTCTGCGTTTTGCCATGCTCTCAGACGAGAATCTGCACGAAGATGGGAGCGAACTGACCATCCATGTCTCCTACAATAAGGACGCGCGCACGATTACTGTTTCGGATAACGGTATCGGCATGACGCGCGAAGAGGTCGTACAGCAGATCGGCACGATTGCCAGGTCCGGCACGCGCGAATTTTTCCAGTCGCTGACCGGCGATCAGCAGAAGGACGCGAATCTGATCGGTCAGTTCGGTGTAGGCTTCTACTCATCCTTTGTCGTGGCCGATAAAGTGACCCTGACGACCCGCCGCGCAGGACACGCGACAAATGAGGGGGTGCGCTGGGAGTCCACCGGCGAGGGCGAGTATACTCTTGAGACGGTGGAAAAGGCCACGCGTGGTACCGAGGTCACGCTGCACCTGCGCGAAGGCGAGGATGAGCTGCTCAGCGGCTATCGCCTGCGCTCGATCATCCGCAAATATTCTGACCATATCACGGTACCTATCCTGATGCCGTCTGAAGAGAAGGAGAAAGCAGACCAGGACGAGCGAGTCAACCAGGCATCGGCGCTCTGGGTGCGCCCCAAGAACCAGATTTCCCACGAGGAATACGTTGAGTTCTATAAATACCTGGCCTACGATACCGAGGAGCCGTTGACCTACCTGCACAGCCGTATGGAGGGCACGCAGGAATATATCCTGCTGCTCTACATTCCCGGCAGCGCGCCTTATGATCTGTGGAACCGCGAGCGCCGTCACGGCGTGAAGCTCTATGTGCGCCGCGTTTTCATCATGGATGGGGCTGAGGAATTGATCCCCGGCTATCTGCGTTTCCTGCGCGGCGTGATCGATTCCAGTGACCTGCCGCTCAACATTTCGCGTGAGATCCTGCAGCAGAACCGCATGATCGAGGCCATTCGCAGCAATGCCGTAAAAAAGGTGCTTGGATTGCTCTCCGACCTGGCTCAGAACGAGCCGGAGAAGTACGCGAAGTTCTGGAAGACCTTCGGGCGCGTGCTCAAGGAAGGTCTTGTCGAGGACTTCGCGAACCAGGAAGCTCTGGCAAAACTCTTCCGCTTCAGCACGACGCTCTCCGGCAGCGAAACCCAGGATGTTTCGCTGGAAACCTATGTCTCGCGCATGAAGGAGGGCCAGGATAAGATCTACTTTATTACCGCCGAGAGCTATGCCGCTGCCAAAGATAGCCCGTTGCTGGAGATCTTCAAGCAGAAAGGAGTTGAGGTGCTGCTACTCTCTGATCCCGTAGACTACCTCTTCGGCACCGAGATGCGCGAGTTTAACAAGATCCCACTGCAATCGGTCTCGCGCGGTGAAGTTGATCTCAGCAAGATCGCCACGCCCGAAGGCGAAGCGGCCACCGAGCAAAAGGAGCAAGGCGAGCAAGCTGGCGCCGACGATATTCAGAAGCTACTGGATCGGCTCAAAGATGCTCTGAA
>DATGKW010000209.1:0-23323 GCA_035294465.1 Ktedonobacteraceae bacterium
AAACGCGGCAACCTGGGAAAGCAGCGCGGGGCAACTGGCCTCCGTTCTGGGACCGGCTTGCGGAGGCTTGCTGATCGCGCTGTTCCGCCGCGCAGCTCCGGTCTATCTGCTCGATGCGCTGGCAGTTACGGTAGTTATCCTCTGCCTGTTACTGATCCGCAGCAAACAGCCAGAGATACAGGTGAGCAAGAGCACGACATTGCGCTCATTGATGGAGGGCCTGACGTTTTTGCGTAAAACTCAGGTAATTCTGGCCTCGATTACCCTTGATCTCTTCGCGGTACTGCTGGGCGGGTCGACCGCGCTTCTGCCTATCTATGCTCGTGATATCCTGCGCGTTGGCCCTACCGGCCTGGGAGTGCTGCAAGCTGCCCCCTCGATTGGCGCTGTTGGTATGACGCTTATTCTGGCGCACATGCCGCCGTTTAAACGCGCGGGGCGGGCCTTGCTGCTGGCCGTGAGCATCTTCGGCCTGGCCACCTGTGTTTTCGGCCTCTCGCATCTCTTCTGGCTCTCCCTGGCCATGTTAGTTCTGCTGGGCGCGATGGATAACATTAGCGTGGTAATCCGCAGCACGCTGGTTCTCACGCGCACACCTGAAGAAATGCGTGGACGCGTCTCCTCAGTCAATACGCTCTTCATCAATATGTCTAATCAGCTTGGTGGCTTTGAATCAGGCATAGCTGCGCAACTCTTCGGCCCGGTCGTGGCTGTAAGCGCTGGCGGCATCGGGACGATTCTTGTGGTTATTCTGGTAGCTGCCCTGTGGCCGGAGATGCGCAACCTGGGCAGATTGGGCCAGTAAAGCGAAGCCTATACTTCAGGAGGCAACAATCCATAACGAATAGCGAAGCGCACCAGTTGCGTAATATTATCAAGGCCGAGCTTTCCCATGACGTTGGCACGGTGGGCCTGCACCGTTTTAATGCTGAGCACGAGCTGATCGGCGATCTCCTGGTTTGTGTGCCCCTCGGCCACCAGTTTCAGGACCTCAAGCTCGCGGGGCGAGAGGACTCGCAGCTCCTCTGCTACTGGCTGCGCACCGCTTCTGGCTGGGGATGACGTGAGCGGTGTGGCCATATAGACGCGAACTAAGGCTTTAGCCAGACCGGGATAAAGAAACGCACCTCCCTGGGCTACCGCAAGGATAGCCATGTGCAAATCGCTGGGCGCGGCCTTTTTTACCAGGTAGCCTGCTGCTCCCGCGCGGAGAGCCTGGAAGAAATACTCTTCGCTTTCGTGCATAGTGAGAATCAGCACGTTGGTTGCGGGCGCCTGGACGCGAATCTGTTTACAAGCTTCCAGGCCATCCATATCGGGCATGCTAATATCTAACACCACAACCTGGGGATGAAGTTCCAGCACCTGGCTGACCGCCTCCTGGCCGGTGCTTGCCTCCCCCACTACCTCCATTTCCGGTTGCAAGCTCAACAGCATCTTTAAGCCTTGCCGCAAGATGTCATGGTCATCAGCCAGCACAACCCGAATAGAAGCAGGCGCGGCAGAGATAGTGGAATCAGGCATAGATCTCATCTTTTCTCTCCTCCAGATCCGGCACCGGGGCCGGAATCGGTAGCACGACCTCAACTGTCGTGCCTTTTCCCGGCTCTGAGTGCAGGCTCAATGTGCCCTTGAGCATGGAGACGCGTTCCCGCATACCGTTGATGCCCAGTCCCGTGCGTCTTTGCGAGCCTTCGTAGCCCTGGCCGTTATCTTTGATGCTCAGATAGATCCTCTTCTCATCCTGCGCTAGCTTGATGGAAACGTGGGTCGCCCGCGTGTGGCGCGCGACATTCGTCAAGCTTTCCTGGGCAACACGGAAGAGCGTGGTCTCATAGAGCGAAGGGTAACTTCTGCCCGCCCCCAGTGTACTGCACGCTTCCTGCTGAAAATCGACACTTATTCCCAGACGCTCGCGACAGTCTTCGGCCAGCCAGCGCAGCGCAGCGAGCAAACCCAGATCATCCAGTACGGAGGGACGCAGTTGCAAGGCCAGCCTGCGAATACTCTCCAGAGTATGCTGCGCCAGACGCGCCTGCTGCTGAAGGCCAGCACGGATCTGCTCACGCGCTTCAGGAGTCAGGGACGCAGCGGGCAACACCTGCAGCGACTGCTGGAGAATCTCGGTGTGTACGAGTAAGGCTGTCAAGTTCTGGCTGCTCTCATCGTGCAGTTCCAGGGCCACGCGGCGGCGCTCGTCCTCCTGGGCCTGCACGATCAACATGGCCTGCTCGCGGCGCATATCCTCCAGGCGATCAAGCATGCGATTGAAAGCCTGCGCCAGTTCGCCGATCTCTGTATCGCCGGGCAAGCTGGCCGCACGCACCTGCGTTTGGCCTCCGCTGATCGTGCGAATTGTCGAGAGCAGACCGAAAAGCGGTCGAAAACTAGCTCGCAGGAGCAAAATACTGATGCACAGGCTCAGCACGGTCGCACCAACAATAAATGCTGTATCGATCAGGTAGTGATGACTCTCCAGACTATGGCTCGTCACCCACAGTCCCGCCAGCGCCTCGCCGACCAGCATCAAGGCGTTTGCCAGGATCACTTTCTCAAAGAGCGAAAGCCGCCAGGGCAGAACCCTGGGACCAGAAATGCGCTTCGACCGCGACATGACGCTCCTTTCACGAGGAAATTGCTAAACAGGTCTCTGCTACCACGCATCATTCCATAGTCTTCCTTTGTAGAATATAGTCGCTCTGTGTAGTTGAGTCAAGCTAAGCTACTCCTTAGCAAGAGAGGAGGAAGAACATACGAATTCATACTTATTTTGCAAATTCTTTAAACATTTTTGAGCTTCAAGTGCTATTTTATTCTGGGCATTTGAAAGTATTCGCATATACAGGGAGGATGAACCTTATGCGACTTCGCCAGCTATTACAAGCTACGCCTAAAGGCTTTTTTCTTTTTATTTTCCTGGGCCTCTTTCTGATTGCCGGCTGTGGTTCCAATTCTACAAGCACTTCTTCCACGTCGGCAAATGCCACAGCTACAGCGTGTGCTCAAGCGACCAGGCCGGCGACCGCTGTCAGGACGGCTATTGGCACACTGCAAAGCATCAATGGGCAAACGCTCAGCCTGAAGAATCAGCAAGGCAAAACCGTTACCGTTACGTACTCAAGCTCTACCCGCTTCAGCCAGGAGACGACCATTCCCCCTTCATCCTTAACCGAAGGAACGACCGTGAGAGTCGCAGTCACCAGCAGCGGCAGCACTTATACCGCGACAAACATCACAGTCACTACCGGAACCACCAGCACGGGAGGTGGATTCGGCGGTGGTTTCCCCAGAGCCAATAGAACTCCGGGCGCGGGTCTGGGAGGAAGAAGCAACCCGTGTTTCAGGAACCGCTTTGCTACGGGTACGCCCGGAACCGGCAGCGGGACAGGAAGTACCTTTCGCGGGATTAGCGGCAAAGTCAGTCAGTTGAACGGCGATATACTGACCGTTACCGACAGCACGGGAGCTGCTTATACGGTGACCGTTACTTCGCAAACGCAGATCGTTGAGACGAAAAGCGCTACTGCCGCCGCTTTAAAGGTAGGGCAACCGCTCACAGTGACCGGCACAGCGGGCAGCAATGGCGCAATCAAGGCCAATGCAATAATCATTCTCCTGAGTCTGCCGGCGCGTAATGCCACGTCTCCGACCTCGTAGTAGTTCTCAATAATTGATCAATACTCATATGAGGAAAGTGTTATGTCTGAGACACAAGATATATCTGAAGCCAGCACTATTCCCAAAATGCCGTCGGTGCCATCCGAAACGCCAGAGTACCCGATGGATTTTGGCCCGCTTATCGACAGCGACACAGATGATTTTGATTTCACTCCAGCGCCTCCAACCTTACGCCCAAAGAGCAGGCGCAGGCTCTGGATTACTTTGCTCGTCATCGCCTTACTGGTCATCCTGCTTGGCGGTGGCTCACTCGTTTACGCCCGCCTCAAGAGTCCTCCCCCGGTGACCTATACGCAGTCGGCAGCAACGATTGGCAATCTCGTTGTCACTGTCTCCGGGACCGGTCCGGTGCAGGCGGGCGCGACCTATGACCTGAATTTCTCCGCTTCTGCGCCGATCAAAACCATCAATGTGCAGGTGGGTCAGCAGGTGACGAAAGGCCAGACACTGGCAACGCTCGATCCCACTACACTTCAGGACGCGGTAAACCAGGCCCAGAACAGCGTCAATGCTGCTCAGGCAGCGGTCGATAATGCGGAAAACAGCCTGACGAACACCACGAATCAGGAGAACACCGCGCTCGATCTGGCGAAAATTACCGAGCAGACCGATCTGCAGAACTGTCAGAAGTATGGGACACCAAACGGCCCTTCAGGAGGAGGCAGTGGAGGTGGTGGTTCGGCTGCGACCCCCACACCAACCCCGACGCCCAGTCCCTCGACGATAGCAACCTGCGAGCAGCAAGTAAAGGATACGTACAATCAGGCAGTGGATCAGGCTAATAGCTCCATTACCAATGCTCAGAACCAGGTGAACTCGGCGCAACAGCAGTTGACCAATGCTCAGACCTCGCTGCAGACGGCTGAAGATAATCTGGCGAATGCGACGCTCGTTGCCCCATCCAATGGTGTTATCGAATCCATCAACGGAGAGGTTGGAGAAAATCCGCCCGGCGGTGGCGGCGGATCAAGTAACTCCAGTTCCAGCTCTGGTTCTAGCGGTTCGTCGGCCTTTATGGTGCTGGTTGATATGAGTACGCTCGATGTCGCGGCGCAGATTAACGAAGCGAATATTGCCTCGGTCGCGGTTAATCAACCGGCAACCTTCACGGTTCCAGCGTACCCCTCGCAAACCTTCCAGGCCAGCGTTTCCAGCATCGACATACTGGGATCTACCAGTTCAAGCGTTGTGACCTACCTGGTGAACCTGGCTGTTGACATGCAAAGCATAGGTAGCGACCATATCTATCCAGGGATGACCGCCACCGTGAGCATTACTACAGCAGAGCGCATCAGTACACTGCTGGTCCCGTCAGCGGCCCTCTCATTCGCCACGACTGCGCTTGCCAATGGGGAACTCACTCGCAGTCAGCTCAGCGCGCTTGGCGGTGCTGCCTCTACTACTACCGGCACAACGAGCGGGAGCCGGGGTATCGTCGTAGAGTTACAGAATGGCAAGCTTGTGCCGGTCCTTGTCACAACCGGACTGAGCAACGGCTCGGAGACAGAGATCCTTTCCGGTCTCAAGGAAGGCGACGAGGTCGTCGTCAGTCAGACCGGTGGCACAACCTCAACCACCACCAGTAGTAGCACTAGCAGTGGTCGTGGGGGCTTTGGCGGTGGTGGATTCGGCGGTGGCGGCGGTGGCGGATTCGGCGGTGGCGGCGGTGGCGGCTAAAATGAAGGAGATGAGGTCATGAATATGCCGAATATGCCGAAATCGAAAGCTCTAACCAATGCTGCTGCGCCGCGTGAGCTGCGTCCTTCGGGATCTGCTTCACCGGCCAGGCGGCCAGGCAAAAGCCGCCGGCCTCGCCGCTTACGCGGACTCTCTGGTCTCTATCAGAATTGCGTGAGCGCCCTCCAGTCGGTGCTGGCAAACAAAACGCGCTCGCTGCTCACAGCTCTGGGTATTATCATCGGCGTGGGAGCAGTGATCGCCATTGTTTCCATCAGCGAAGCGAGCACAGCCTCGATCAATAACCGCCTCGCCACCCTTAACCCGACAGAGATCATTATCAGACCTGGCAGCGCCAACGCCAGGGGAGGTATTCGCCAGGGCGCTGGCACAGTTCAGACGCTGACCCAGGCCGATGCTGATGCAATCGCAGCGCAAGTGCCGCATGTTGCCCAGGTCAGTCCCGTAGTTACCGAGAATGGGCAGGTAGTCTTCGAGAATCAGAACTGGTCGACATCGATCCAGGGAGTTTACCCTGATTACCAGCAGATCGATAGTTGGACCATGCAGTATGGCAGCTTCTTCTCATCGGAGCAGGGGTCATACGCGGTTATCGGACAAACGGTTCTGACAAACCTGTTTACCCCGGTGGGCATTGTTGATCCGGTTGGGCAGCAAATCCGTGTTGGCGGCGTGCCCTTTACGGTAGTCGGTGTGCTGAACGCGAAAGGCAGCTCTGGCCTCGGTAACGCAGACGATGTCGTCTATGTGCCATTTCTTACGGCCCAGCAGCAGCTCATCGGTCATACCTATGTCAATTCCATCGACGTTACGGCAGACAATACCGGGGACGTTAGCACAGTGCAAACGGCCGTTCAGCAGCTTCTGGAGCAGCGTCATGGAATTACCAACTCCGCGAATGATGACTTCACCATCCAGAATCAGTCAGCGATCTTGCAAACGGTAGAGGGTACCAGACAAACGCTGACAGTGCTGCTGGCCGGCGTGGCCTCGATCTCGCTCATAGTAGGAGGCATCGGCATTATGAATATCATGCTGGTCTCCGTCACCGAACGCACGCGTGAGATAGGCATTCGTATGGCCATCGGGGCACGCCCGCGCGATGTGCTGACCCAGTTTCTCATCGAGGCCCTGATGCTAAGTTTGCTGGGAGGTCTCGTGGGAATCGTACTGGGAATCGGCGGTGGCGTGGCCTATGCTGTGCTCACCCAGACGGCCTTTGCCCTCTCTCCCGTCGCTGTGCTGCTGGCCTTTGGCTTTGCCGCAATCGTTGGTGTGGTCTTTGGCTTCTATCCGGCCCGCCGCGCAGCGGGTCTGGACCCGATTGTGGCTTTACGTACCGAATAAATCCCCCTGATCCACGGAGAGACAAACGAGCGAGATGCAATCTGGATTGTATCTCGCTCGTTGTCTTTCAAAGTAATCAAACTATATTTACCAGAATAGATTGATGCGCGGGAGCGAATCCATCCGCGCGTGCAATAATATCGATTTTCCAGGCGCCCAGCATAGAAAAGCTGATCTGCGTCAGATACACACCACGACCAAGCGGTCGAATGGCAATCTGCTGTGGTCCCATCCGCATAGCCGGCATAGACGTCCGAGGAATGACCTGAGCTTGATCGATAGGCATGCCCTCGGGATCGGTCAGGCTCAAGCGAACGATCATATGGTTTGCAGCGACCGTCGAAACTTGCTCAATATGCGCTACCATCGGAATCAATCTGTAGATCGAGATGGTCGCAGCAAAGATCAGGACCCCGGCACAGACGGTGGCCAGGAAGATCCAGAAAAAAGGTCGAACATGCATGGATGCTTCCCTCAATAATCCTCTTTTCTTGCGTCTCTCATTTCCAACAAGTATCCAGGCCAATAAATAAAACCAACGAAATCTCTTATCCAGACGTAATATAGACTTAGCCTGGTTATTTGCCTACTGGGAGAAATCCCTATTTTTAAACTGTAAGGTGGCCTTCAGAAGCTACTCTACAGGCTCCTCCGGGTTAGAAATCGCGATACGCAAGAAGCGTCTCAGCGCGTAGAAGATCAAGAAGTAGACCGCCATCCCGATCAACGTTGAGATCTCGAAAGACTGGTTTGTGTGTAGAGAGGGAGATGGAACAATGCCATCGAATGGAATAAGCAAGATCTGCGTGAGTGAAAAGACGAAACTGGCGAAGATATTCGCCGGATCGGCGCCAAACATCCTTAACAGGAAACGAATGAGCAAGAGCGTTTCCAGAACCATCAGGAACCACTGGAGATAGTCATTCAGCTTGCCAATGGCAAACTTAATAGTGAGGGCATCCTCCCTATTGTGCGCCTCCCCAACTTCTATCTCTCCGCCCACGGGCTGAAGCGCCGGAGCTGGCCCCGCGTAAGGAGGGTAAGGCGCCTGCGGTGGCTGCGCCGGAGGGGTTGAGGGAACGACTGGCTTGGGCTGCAATTCTTCCATAGGTTCGGTCGTTTCATCAGGATTGTTATACATCGTGCTCTTCTCCACCATGCCGTACGGTATTACTGGATAATAGACGCGACGTGTAGCGCCTTAGACGGATTATAACATGACTCACTTGTTAAACGCTACATCTTTTTTCTTGCTGATGACCATTTTAAAATGAACATATCATATACCGAACAAAAGTTCTATATTTACTCATTCAAGCTGAGCATTTCGACTTCTGTGCATCGTCGATGCGAATGTAGAGTCGAACGTCAGATGCGCCCTTGAGCAAACGATACTGGCAAGAGAGGCTATTAAGCTCAGTAATGGCGTATGCGCGATTTCCAAGCGTGGGATCGTCTAGATCGACAAGCAGATACTGAACAGTTTGATTGCATGTGACATCCAGGCAGTATTCGGGGAAAACTTGCAGGTACTGGCGCTCGCTCACATGCGGATTTAAGTCATCACTGGCGGAGACCGAGGCATCAGGGGGGATCATATCGATCAACTGCTGGATCTGCTGTTCGCGCGCGCCGGGCAGGTGGTCAACCCAGAAACTATTTAACTGCGGCGTTATAATGAAGAAATTCAGAACCATCGTAAAAACCAGCCAGACACAGACTACCCACTGCAAACGATACGCGGAGACCTTTTTCGTAAAAGGATACATACGCGCGCTGAAGCTCTGCCACTGAAGCCGGCTCTTGCGCCAGATCGGCAGAGTTATTCGCGAGAGAGCAGGTTTGACTTTGCTGAAAAGACGCGCCAGAAATCCCCAGCCGCGCCTGGCCTGATTTCTGACGCCTGAAGGTATCCACTCGGCAGGATAGGGCCTGCGCTCTGTGTCAGGCGCGGGCCTTCCCGTCAGCAATTCCAGCTCATCCCGGCGAATCTCCTCTTTGCTCCAGCCCTGCCAGATAAGGATCAGGCGGCGTGTGCCATGAATAGCCGCCAGCATGACAAAGGGAATGATGGCAGCATTGTAATGATAGATCCCGCTGTAATTCGGCGGATTGTCCGAAAGGATATTGCTGGCCAGCTTGGGCAGAGCTGGCAACAGCCATTCCGGCGCGAGCAGGCAGAGAAAACCGCTGCTACGCATCAGGCTGAAGATATAATAAACGCGGTCCAGCGTGAGTACATTGGTGAAAAGCAGCCAGGGATGAAGCAGCAGGTTGGCAACCGCAGCAGCGGGCGTATTGCCCAGGGTTTCATAACGATACCAGAAATTGTTAGCCAGCACGCCAGTATAGAAATGGGGAATCACAACCCTGAAAGCAATATATGTCCAGATAGTGCCTCCTACGAGCAACACCAGTCCCAGACGTGGCAGGCGATATTTCCAGATCAGCAAGACGCCAAACATCGCCACGGCCAGGGGCATATCTTCTTTGCAGGTGCAGGCAAAGAAGCAGAGCACCAGAAACCAGATATAGCGGCGATTGCTGAGAGCCAGGATCGCGTAGAGAAAGAGCGGCGTGGCCAGGCTATCCGGGTGGAAATCAAAGATATTCAGGCCTAGTAAAGCAGGCGAGAGCAAATATGCCGCCGACATTACCGTCGCCAGGATCGGCCAGGAGGGCAGATAGCGCCGGCTGATCAGGAAAACTGCGGGTGCGCCCGCCACCAGCACCAGCGTCTGGAAAATCAGCAGAGTACGCGGATCGGCATAAAGCAGATAGAGCAGCGAGATAGGCAGCAGAATCGGCTCGACGTGGACGGCCAGACGATTAGGCGGTCCATACCAGTCAATGGCCTGGTTAGTAAACTGGAACGGACGCCCGTGAATGGTATTCCAGATGACTTGATCCATATTGCCGAGATCAAAAGCTGTGGCCTTAAACGTCATGTAGCGCAGAACGGACTCCAGGCCCATCGCCACGGTATAGATGATCATAGCAAGGATCAACAGACCCCAGGCTATACGTCGTTGCGTGCGCAGGTCAAGCTGCTTGAGAGATTTCATAAAGTGCTTCTTCGCTTAGATTCCCTCTAAATTGTGATGAACGAATAATACATGCCGATAGCAACAAGCAGGATAAAGCCATAGACAATTACATGTTCTGGCCAGGTTCCGGTGCGGAAACGCCACTTCCGGCTGGGCGGAAAGCCATAGTAGACAGGAACAGGCCAGAATAGCGGCACGCCTTCCTCAGTTAATGCGTCGGCCGCGATATGCATGATCGAGCCGAAGAGCACAGCAATAAAAATGATATGCGAATCGCTGATAATATGAGCTGGCAGCGTATATCCACGCGTGAGAAGCAAATACTGGATCAGTTCTTGCAGGCCAAAGGCGATAAACGCACCGCAGATCAGGCCCAGGAAGCTATGGAAGAGTGTCCGGTGGCCAACTTTATGCTGAATTTCTTTGCTTATCCAGCCAAGCTTTTTCCCCAGCGTACTATGAGCATTATCAATATCTGGAAGGAGTGAGCCAAACCCCACCGCTACGTAAAAAATCGCTTTATCAATAATCAGCGCGAGCGAAATATGGCTTGCTCCAACCAGGTGAGGCCCCGTAACTTGCGCAAAACTATCCAGCACAACCCCCGCCGTCAGGCCAACCATGAGATGCGATTTGCCAACCATAGAGCCAGATTCTCTCCTCACTTTTCGGTGTACGGGTGGGTAATGTGTATCATTGCTCGCCTATTTTAGAGCTTTAAGCCAGAAATAGCAAGGGCAGCACTTGTCCGATACAAATTGATAGCGCCTGTGAAAAGGTGAGTTTTTCACAGGCGCTATCGATTTGTATCGAGTAACTTACTCTTCATCGGGCAAACGAATAAAAACGGTATTATCCTCAATCTTGACGGGATACGTGAGGATATCCTGGCGGGCCGGGCCGCGCAGCACCTTGCCGGTGCGCACATCGAATTGCGCTCCGTGCCAGGGACAGGTCAGAACATGCCCTTCCAGATCTCCTTCGTTCAATGGGCCGCTGATGTGGGTGCAATTATCGGTGAAAGCATAGATGCAGCCCTCCACTTTTGCCAGGCAAACAAGCTCGCCGTCAACCTCTGTCGCCAGCGTACACCCTTCTCCTACCTCGTCAACCCCGGCGACTTTGAAGAAATCGGTCATCTCTACTCGTCTTCCTCGTCCAACTTCGGCTTCTCAAGGCCCGCCAGCGCCAGACTGCGATGCAGTACACGCAGCGAGAGAAACGCGCACTTCATGCGGGCCGGGCTGATACTGATCCCCAGGGCATCCAGCACATCATCCTTCCCTAGCTTGATAACCTCGTCAACCGTGTGACCTTCGATCATCTCGGAAAGCATGGAGGCGGTGGCCTGGCTGATAGCGCAGCCACGCCCTTGAAAACGTACTTCGGTCACGCGATCACCCTCGATCTGCAGATCTATCGCCAGTTGATCGCCACAGAGCGGGTTCGAATCTTCCGCGTGCGCGTCGGGATGCTCCAGCTTCCCGTAGTTGCGCGGATTGCGATAATGATCCAGGATATACTCCCGGTAATAATCCATATCCATCATGCTTTTTCCTGCCCATCTTCCCGACAGAATTTCCCTCGACCCATGCCAGCTTTTAGATATATACTACCCTGCCTGGCAAGAGGCACAGCAGGCGATGCCATTTCTGTCGGGGCCTGAAACCACTAGAACTGAAAGATCTGCAAGGCCCTGCGCAAGCCCTGCACCAGGGCATCGATATCCGATGGAATAGTGTAGATGTAGAAGCTGGCACGAGCCATTGCGGGCACGCCATAACGTTCTACCAGGGGCTGCGCGCAGTGATTACCCGCGCGAATTGCCACGCCGGCCTCCTGATCAAGAATTGAAGCCAGATCGTGGGGGTGAATATCGCCCAGCGTGAACGAGACGACGCCGCCGCGCTTGCTCGCCTCCGGCCCATAGATGATCAGCCCCGGCACGCTTTTCAGTTGCTCCAGCGCGTAAGCGGTGATCTCCTGTTCGTGCTGGCGTACATGCTCCATGCCCAGCGCGTTTAGATAATCTACTGCCGCGCCCAGGCCAATGGACTCGGCAATCGCTGGAGTGCCCGCCTCAAACTTCGCGGGCAGATCGGCCGAGGTAAACTCCCGCAGGTGTACTGTGCGAATCATGCTGCCCCCACCCATAAATGGAGGCATCTCTTCCAGCAGATCGCGTTTGCCGTAGAGCACACCGATGCCCGTTGGTCCGAGCATTTTATGGCCGCTAAAGCAGAGAAAGTCGGCATCAAGTTCCTGCACATCCACGGGCAGGTGCGGCACGCTCTGCGCCGCATCGACCAGCGTCACCGCGCCGGCACTATGGGCCTGAGCAATCATCTCGTGAACGGGATTGATCGTGCCCAGCACGTTGGACATCTGGGTAAACGCGACCAGTTTGGGCTTTTGCTCCAACAGTTGCGCGTAAATATCCAGGCGCAGCTGGCCATCATCTGTGAGCGGCACAAACTCCAGACGTGCGCCTGTGCGTCCGGCAAGCAACTGCCAGGGTACCAGGTTACTGTGATGCTCCATCTCTGTCAGCACGATCAGGTCGCCGGCGGAGATATTGGCGTCGCCCCAGGTATAGGCCACAAGGTTGATGCTCTCGCTGGTATTGCGCGTGAAGATAATCTGCTTGCTCTGGCGCGCATTGATAAAACGCGCAACCTTAACGCGCGCGTTCTCCATGCCCGCTGTAGCCTCTTCGCTAATCTCGTAGACGCCGCGATGGACATTCGCGTGATACGTCTTATAATAATGGTCCATCGCTTCGATGACTGCGAGCGGCTTCTGCGAGCTGGCTCCGCTGTCAAGATACACCAGCGGCTTGCCATGCACCTGACGCGCCAGAATGGGAAAATCCTGGCGAATTTCGGCGGCGCTGCGAACCGCGCCCGGCATGGTCCCTCCCACCGTCGCTGCCGCGACCTTCTCGGATGCTGACATATGACACCTGATTTCCAGTGGATACTCACTTGTAAGCTTGTAATCCTGCCGGGGACTTGCCAACTCTTATAGCCGTGCCATCCCCGGCAGCATACCTAATACTCAGTCAATTTGATTTCTTCTTCGTTTGCTGTAGAGCTATCGAGCGAGATGGCATACTCATCTACGTCCTCGATCTCCCAGCGCTCCTGGGCGTCAACCCAAGTATCCGCCTCGTTTTCGTAAGAGCCACTCATGCGTTGAATGATGCTCCGGCGCAGACGGATACGCAAGCTCTCCAGGGGAATGCGCTGCAGAACCGGCTCGAAGAAGCCCTGGACAATAATCCGCTCGGCTTCGTCCCTGGGAATGCCGCGCACCATCAGGTAGAAGAGTTGCTCCTCGTCGATCTTGCCGGTGGTCGCGCCATGACTCGCGCTGACTTCGTTCGCGCCAATTTCCAGGCCGGGAATCGATTCGGCGCGGCACTCGTCGCTCAAGAGCAGCGTGTGGTCTGAAAGGAACGAAGCTGTGTACTGCGCTTTTGGTTCGATGCGAATCATTCCATCAAACTCCACACGCGACGAATCGGTCAGCACGCCATGCACCAGCGTCTCAGCATTCGTATTGAGCGCGTTGTGGTGAGAAAGTGTCTTGATCGCGTAGCGCTGGTCGTGATCGGTGAAGAAAACGCCTACCAGCTCGCCCGCCGTGCCATCGCCAAGCAGCTCTACGCCAACATTGGAGAGCATGACCTTGCTGCCAAGATCGGCCAGGACCCAGGTGCTACTGGCATCTTTTTCGTGGACCGCGTTTTTGTGGCAGATATGCCAGACATTCTGCCCAAGATCCTGCATGTTACTGAATTCTACGCGGCCCGCGCTCTTCACATAGACCTCGACCACACTTTGCACAAGCGAGGCTTGCTCGCTCTCGCAGGCTGAATTCAGTTCTTGCACGAAGCGCACGCTGCTCTGCTCATCCGCTATGATCAGCGTGTGCGCGAAGCTGGCCGAGCCTGGCTCGTCGATCCAGACCTGGGTGAGAAAAGGATCGTCGATCTCTACGCCTTTCGGCACGTACAGAAAGAAGCCGCCGCTCCAGAACGCAGCATGCAGGGCAGTATACTTGTCACTCTCTACTGGTACACAATCGGTCATGAAATGCAGCCGAACCAGATCCGGGTAGTCACGCACGGCTGTCTCCAGATCGGTCAGGATCACTCCTTGTTTTTGCAGATCCTCGGCCAGCTCGATATGCACAACCGAAGCGTTGCGCTGCACTATCAGGCCGGCGCGCTGGTCCACCAGGGCCTGTTCCAGCGATTGGGTAATTGGCGCGGGAAGCGATCCGTTACCGTTCGCAGGCACGTAGGGCTGGAGCGCCTGGAACTTGAAATTTGAGAATGTGCGGAGCGTGCCCAGGTCGCTGCGATTGCCCAGCGGCGCGGGTGTCTTCTCATAGGTTTCCCACGCCCGCAGGCGCTTCTCAAGCATCCAGGCAGGCTCGCCCTTCCTCCGCGAAAGCTCCTCCACCGCGCTGCGGGAAAATCCGCTGAGCAGCGTCTCAGGCATGGGCCGCCTCCCCGCTCTCTTCGTCAGCCGGCTTCAACCACTCGTAGCCTTTCTCCTCCAACTCCAGAGCCAGCTCCTTACCGCCGCTTTTGACAATGCGACCGTTGAACATGACATGCACAAAGTCGGGCTTAATATAGTTCAGGATACGCTGGTAGTGTGTAATCAGCAGAATGCCCAGCTCTGGACCGGTCAGCGCATTGACGCTCTCGGAGACAACCTTCAGCGCGTCAATATCCAGGCCCGAATCGGTCTCATCCATGACGGCGATTTCCGGCTCCAGCAGCGCCATCTGTAAGATTTCGGCGCGTTTCTTCTCTCCGCCGGAGAAGCCATCGTTGATCGAGCGATTGATAAAGCTATTGTCCACTTTGAGCAAGCGCATCTTCTCTTGCAGGAGTTTGCGGAATTCGCCGGGGGGAACGCTGCGTCTTTTCGTGATACGCCCGCTGGGATTCTCACCTTCCTCCAGAGGCTTGTTTCCCTCGCGCACAGCTTCGAGCGAGCGGCGCAGGAAGTTGGCCACACTCACACCGGGAATGGACATAGGGTACTGGAAAGCCAGGAAGAGGCGCATGCGGGCGCGGCGGTCTGGGGAGTATTCCAGAATATTCTCTCCCTTAAACCAGATCTCTCCATCGGTCACTTCATATTTCGGGTTGCCCATAATGACATTGGCCAAAGTGCTTTTACCGGAACCATTTGGCCCCATTAGCGCATGAATCTCTCCCTGCTTTACCACCAGGTCCACGCCGCGTAGAATCGGTTTGCCCTCAATGTTGGCATGAAGGTTTTTAATAATGAGTTCTGATGCCATGCCTAAAAAAACGTCCTCCTTATAACTTCGCCGTTGTATCGGCTACATGAATCTTTGAGATGGCAATGAATTGCGTGGGGGAAGCTGTCTCATTTTCGGTTGCTCCCACCAGATCAGCCAGTGTCATCGTATCAAGCGTATGCGCGACTGCATCGCGCACTTTAGCCCACAAATACTTGGTCTTGCAGCCCATCAGGTATTCGCAGATTTGTGTCATCTCGCCCTCCGTGGCACAAATCATTGGAGCGATCGGACCCTCCAGCACCCGTACAATCTCTCCCATCGTGATCTTCTCCGGGGCGCGGCTCAAGCTATATCCACCGTGCGCGCCGCGTGTGCTGACAACCAGAGGCGGGGCCGACTCGCGCAACAGCTTGACCAATTGCTCCAGATATGCCAGCGGCAGCGATTCTGCCTGGGCGATCTCAGCAAGCGAGCGGGGCCGACCGCCGTAATGATGCGCCAGATCAACCATGATCCGAACACCATACTCGCCTTTTGTAGATACGCGTAACATCATGGCTCCTCCTTAGCATCCCTGGTTCCTCTCTTCCACTTTGACACCTCGTGGCCAGGCGGAAGCAGAGGGTCCTCTCGCTGGATCTCATACGTGTGTATGGTACGTGCTAAATTAATCCGACTTGTTCACTAGGATATATTCTAACACCTCCATAAAGGGGCGTCAACCAGTGGGACGGAGTGCTCGATAGTTTCATCTCAAGGCTTGCGGCCAACGACAATCTGACGTGTGCCTTGCCCGAACGGCTTCCAATCGTAGCTGCCGTAGATCGCTTCAATGTTGAAGCCGCTGGCCAGGAAAAGGAGTTGCAGTTCGCGGGGAAAAAAGATATGCATATCCAGCTTTGTCAGATAGCGTTCGTTTTCGCCAGTCTCCAGAAATTTCTCATGAGTCCAGGTGATATGCTGGAGCTGCTCAAACGTATCGTATTTGCGTGTGCTGTAGAGTAGCATGGTGAACTCGCCTGGCACTTCTATCTCGTCCTCCAGGTAGACGTTCGAGGGCCTGTTCAACGCGTTGCTGAGATAATCAATATCGGGCAGAAAGACATCAACCACAAACCGCCCGCCGGACGCCAGATGGTCGTAGGTATTCTTGAATGCGCCAAGCTGCTGTTCGATTTCGTACAGGTGCGAAATCGAGTTAAAGGGTAAAAAAATCAGGTCGTACTCGCCTTTATGGGGCAGTTGATAATCGTACATATCGCCAGCGTGGAGCATGACGCGCTGCTGGATGCTCTCAGGTTCGCGGGTCAGCTTACGCTCATAGGCCGCCAGCATCTCTTGCGAGATATCGACTCCTTCCAGCAAGAAATCGCCGGGGCCATGCAGCAATTCCAGGCCAATGCGCCCGCTGCCACAGGCAAGTTCCAGCACTCGCCGGGGCAGATAGCGCATCACCAACTCTTTCCAGAACGGCAAATCCTGCTCCGATTGGCTTTGATATTCAAGATCGTATTCATCGGCATGCTCATAATATTCGCCGACAGCATAAGGCATGGTTCCAGCACCTCCCTGCGATTGCGCCGCGAAATATTATTGAGCTTCGCGGCGGGCAGTCGATTTCCCTTGCTGCTCGTCATAATCGACCTCGACCACCTGTTCGGTGCGCCAGAACATGCGCTTCTGGCCAGTTGGCGGTTCTGTCACTTTGGGACCCGGTACCGATGTAGGCCAGGGCGGCAACGATGGAATTTTGCTCTGCTTATCGGTGCGCTCCATCTGCTGCTGTTGAACACGCTCCATAGAAAAGACCTCCTGCTCTCTTTAAAGCGATGCATTGTAACCTTCGCTCTATTGTACCATTCGCGGGCTCGTGCGTGAATAGGGGCGGGTTCGCTAGCAGGAGAGCGATCAATGTGAGCGTAAGAAATTCGTTGAATCTGGGGCAGACGGGTCTTGCATTCTACTCTCCAGGACTCGGTACGCGTTCTCTATGCAGAGCGCTCGCCAAAAACCCGATCAACGAATCGGCAGTATGCAGCGTCGCGCAGTGGATTGCGCCCATGGCCAAAAGCCTTACGGCAGAGGCGCGCGGCGGCGTCCAGGCCCTCTACACCCCCACCACAGTAGATCGCGATCTCTGGAAAGTAATGCTTGAAGCGGATCAGCGCGGCTGTAACCAGCAGGTCATACGGGTTGCCCCAGGTCTTGCACGAAAAGAAACACCTGTATTTCAGATCCTTCGCGTCAATTATAAAGCTCTCGCAATTGTTCTCCGTCTCGCGATTGCCATTGAAGGCCACGAAGTCCGGGCGAATGATCGGGGCATCGAACCCATACGGCCCGCAAATCGTCGTGTCCCACTTGCCAAACAGATCAGGCCGCAGCTTGAACCAGGGTTCGTCCTGCCAGGGATTAGGCGGAGGATTTTCCTTATAGCAGGCAAGCAAGCGGATGATATCTGCGCTCCACTGTGGAAATTGCTCAGCATTCGGAATGGCGTCAGCCCACCCCCATGAATGGGTATAGCCCATAGAAGTTATCCTTTCTGTGAATTCAGAGCGGCAAATTAGAACGAATTTACTATGTTATTCTTTCCTCCAGAAAGAAAACAGGTAATTTCCCTCTCTGCTCTCCGTAAAAAGAAAAGGTCTTTGGATACCAGAACTCTCGACCTGCCTATCGAACTTTGATATAATGAAAAGACAAACTGCGTGGAACACTCGTTTCAGTGGCAAGAGCAGGAGCACTATATGACCGACCGCCTCGTCTCCCCAAAGATGAGTGAAGAAGAACAGGCCATCGAGGGAAGCCTTCGCCCGCGCCGCCTGGCCGAATATATTGGACAGGAGAAGATTAAAGAAAATCTTAATATTTTGCTGGAGGCCGCGCTCAAGCGCAGCGAGTCCGTCGATCATATTCTGCTCTACGGTCCGCCGGGCCTGGGCAAGACAACGCTCTGCAATATCATTGCCGCCGAGATGGGTGTGGGTCTGAAAACAACTTCGGGCCCGGCTATTGAGCACGCCGGCGACCTGGCCTCGATTCTGACCTCGCTGCAGCCCGGCGAAGTCCTGTTTATCGATGAGATTCACCGTCTGGCCCGCGCTGTAGAGGAGCGGCTGTATTCGGCGATGGAGGATTTCGCCCTGGATGTGATGATCGGCAAAGGGCCAAGCGCGCGCTCCCTGCGCCTCTCTCTGCCACCTTTTACGGTAGTAGGCGCAACGACGCGCGTTGGCTCGCTGACAGCTCCCCTGCGCGACCGCTTCGGGGCTATCTATCGCATGGAATACTACGACAATGATTCCCTGCGCAAGATTCTGATCCGCTCGGCTCAGATTCTCAAGGTGCCTGCCGAACCCGATGGCATCGATGAGATCGCCAGTCGCGCGCGCGGGACGCCGCGTATTGTCAACCGCCTGCTCAAGCGCGTGCGCGACTATGCGCAGGTACGGGCCGATGGCGTGATTACACGGGAAGTAGCACAGAAGGCGCTCGACGGGCTGGAAATCGACCGAATCGGGTTGGACGCAACCGACCGCAACCTGCTGCTGACGATCATTCAGAAATTTAACGGCGGTCCCGTCGGTCTCGATACTCTGGCTGCCAGCACCAGCGAGGACCCTGAGACCATCGAGGATGTCTACGAACCGTATCTGCTGCAGCTTGGCTTTATCGCGCGTACTCCGCGTGGGCGCATCGTGACGCGCCTGGCCTATCAACATCTGGGCCTGAACGCGCCTTCTGAAGTAAATGGACAGGGATTGTGGGTTATATGAATACTGCAAGTGGTGAGGAACGCAATACGGAAACCCTCACCTGGAATATCAGCGATTTTGATTACGATCTTCCGCAGGAATTAATCGCTCAGACGCCGATCGAGCCGCGTGATGCCTCGCGCTTGCTGGTAGTTGATCGCGCTACCGGCTCGTTCAGTCATCGCCATTTTCGCGATCTCGGCGATTACCTGCGCCCTGGCGACCTGCTGATTGCCAATCAGAGCAGGGTTATTCCTGCCCGCCTGCTGGGTCGTCGAGCCGGAACCGGTGGCCACGTTGAGGTACTTTTGCTGGTTGAACGTCCCGACCTGGGCCCCGATACCTGGGAAACTCTGGTACGCCCCGGACGCCGCCTGCGCGAAGGTGCGCGGGTGCTTTTTGGCACGGAAAATGAGCCAGGGGTGCTCCAGGCTGAGATTCTCCAGCGCACGGAGGCCGACGGGCGTATTGTGCGTTTCACGATCTCACAAAGCGCCGAGCCACGTCTGAGTGTGCGCGAATTGATCGACAGGCTTGGGCATATGCCTCTGCCGCCCTATATCCACGAGACGCTGGCCGATCCAGAGCGCTACCAGACTGTCTATTCGCGTATCGCTGGCTCGGCAGCCGCTCCTACTGCGGGCCTGCATTTCACGCCTGAATTGCTGGATCGCTTGCGCGGACAGGGCGTGCGGATCGGCTTTGTCACCCTGCATGTGGGCCTTGATACCTTCCGGCCCGTCGAGGTCGAGGATTTCCGCGAGCACAAGATGCATAGCGAAGCAATAGATCTGGATGAGCCGACCGCCGAATTGATCTCACGCACCCGTCGCGAGGGTAAACGTGTAATCGCTGTGGGTACGACCGCTGTGCGCGTGCTGGAGAGCGTAGCCAGCCTGCACAAAGGCCAGGCGCAGGCGTATCATGGCTCGACCAACCTCTACATCACGCCAGGCTATCGCTTCCAACTGGTCGATGCGCTGATTACCAACTTCCACCTACCTCGCTCAACCCTGCTGCTGCTGGTGAGCGCTTTTATGACGAAGTCCTTGATGGAACGCGCCTATCAGGAAGCTATTCGCGAACGCTACCGCTTCTTTAGCTTCGGTGACGCGATGTTCATTCAATAGGTCACGAGGTCACGCATTTTTTCATCTCAATGGCTCTGATATGATCGCGCACGGCCAGGTCGTATGCACCCGATTCAAAATATGCCTGACCGCGCAGGCTATAGGCCGGAATGTAGCGGGGATTGATAGCAAGGGCGCGCGTGCAATCCCAGATGGCCTCGTCATATTTGCGCAGCTTGTAATATGAGCGGCCACGACGTACCAGGATGCTCTCGTCCCCTGGATGCAAAGACAGCGCGCGTGTATAATCTCTGGTTGCCTGCTGGTAATCCCCTAGAAAGGCAAACGCCTCCCCGCGCCGAATGCACGTTTCCCAATCTTGCGGATCACGCTCCATCTGCCTGCTAAAGTAATCAATTGCACGCTCGCACTCAGCCACATTGCGATACTTGCCGTTAAGGATCAAACGGCATGCCCGGAAAGCTCTTATACTCTGAATGATCAGCCATGCCAACATCACGGCCAGGATGAAACCCATAAAATAGATCAGAGTTGCGTCCATAGGTGCGCCTCCTTGTACTTTTCAGTCACAGAAATACAAGACGCCCTTGACTCATCCAATAAGCCAGGCAAGCGAGCAGGAAAACCTTCATTCGATGCGCATACGCGGCCCACACCGGGTCTTCCGTGGCACCCTTTTGCCTGCTGGTTAAACATCTACTCCATTACGCGGGGAAATGAGTTAGTTCCTGGCAACCCAGGAGGAAACATATCTAACTCAACATGAATATAAGACAAACACTCTGAAAAAGTCAACTACTTTTTCATTATTGCGGAAATACGAAAACATCTGTTCTGCATTTCACATGAAAAGCAATAGAAAATGCTTGAGCGTTAGCGCGTTTATCCCTGCCCCAGAGTCACCAGTACAACGCCACTAAGAATGATTAGCATTGCGATCAAACCAATCAGGCTGATCTGTTCGCCCGCCAACCAGACGCCCAGGCCAACGGCCACAACTGGATTGACATACGCGTAGCTGGTAGCCAGGGAGGCTCGCACGTGGTTCAGCAGGTATCCGTAGGCGGTATAGGCAATCAACGAGCCGCCTCCAATCAGAAAGAGCATGGCCCAGATGGCAGCAGGCGCGGGCATGCGAGTCATGCGCTCACCGGTCGCCAGGCCGATGATAAGCAGCAGCGCTCCTCCGCAGAGGAGTTGAGCGGCGGTAGCCATGAAACCCTTTGGCAAGGGAACGCGCCGGCTGAGAACCGATCCCAAAGCCCACGAGATCGGAGCGATCAGCAGAACAATCGTGCCCAACGGATTCGTGGAAGCGAGCCCGTGACCCAGGTTAAGCAGAAGAAGGCCCGCAAAACCCAGCACCAGCCCATACCATTCAAAGCGTGTTGGCCAGCGCCCAAAGAAACCGGCGAAGAGCGCGGCCCAGAGCGGTACGGCTCCGATGGCTACCGCAGCCAGCCCGCTCGCGACCCACTGTTCCGCGAAGGTTACACCCGCATTGCCGCCGATCAGCAGTAACGCTCCAATCAGCGCCGCGCCCAGCCATTCCTTGCGCGCCGGCACAGGCGCTCCACGTGCGCGCAGGAAAGCGAACATCAATACACCGGCGGTCAAGTTGCGCGTGCCTGCCAGCAAGAACGGCGGGAAACCTTGCAGGGCTATACGCATACCCAGATAGGTGCCGCCCCAGAGAATGTAGATCGATATCAACGCAATAATTACAGCGAGATGATTCTGTTCTTTACCGGTAAGCTGCGCAGAAGCCTGTGCTACGTTTTTTTCTTGTAAAACCTTTCTATCTGGAAAATTGATATGCCGAGTACTCATTAAGCAATCCTACCTCTATACCGCGCAATGTAAAAACGTATTTTCCATAAATATATGGAGGACACGCTAGAAAGCGTATCCTCGCTGTAGCCTCCTTCTCCATTCGGGACTATTCAAACCATCCCTACTATCAACCGCCCATTTTAGGGATGCAAGATCAAGAACAATCAGTAAGAAGATGAGCACAACGAGGAGCTCCATCTCCCTCTCCTTCCTCGCCCTGAAGAAACCGCCGGCGGGTCAGTGGCCTGGTAATGAGGACATTCAACTACATATTTAACAGTAGCATGGAAAAGCGATGGGTACTACAGCCAAGTAAGTCTTTTCCCTTCAACATTGGCCTGTTTCTATTGTTATCATTCCTGCTTTCTCGCTGGCGCTCCTTTCGCCGCCTCTCTTTCCTGCTCAAGCAGCCGCTTTTTGCGCTCGGTTCCCCAGCGATACCCCCCCAGGCTGCCATCTTCGCGCACAACGCGATGGCAGGGAATGAGTAGTGGGACGGGATTTTGCTTGCAAGCCTGTGCCACGGCCCGGCGGGCCTTTGGCTGACCAATCGCGCTGGCGATAGCGCTGTACGAGCGCGTCTCGCCGTAGGGGATAGCGCGCAGTTCTTCCCAAACGCGCCATTGAAAGGCGGTAGCGCGAATATCCATCGGCAAGTCCAGGTGCGGCTGCTCGCCTGTAAGATGATCTATCACCGCCTCCAGCCAGGGGCGCAGGCGTTCTCCATCCTGGCGGATCTCGGCGGATGGATACTCGTTGAGCAGCGTGCCTTCTAACACCTCGTCGTTGTCGGCCAGGCCAACCCGGCAGATGCCGCGCTCGGTACCGGCGACCAGCAGGCGTCCCAATGGAGAATCCACGATAGTATATTCAATATGCATACCCGCTCCGCCGCGTTTATAAGCTGCGGGCGTCATACCCAGTTGGTCCGGCGTGCGCTCGTAGAGGCGGCTGCTAGAACTATAGCCAACGTCATATATTGTTTGAGTCACGGATACACCCTCCTTTAACCGGCACTTGATACGCTCCAGGCGCAGCGCCTCCGCGTACTGGCGCGGTGAAATGCCCATCACGCGCTTAAAGAGCCGCTGAGCATAGGTGTGACTCAGCCCCAGCTCAGCGCCCAGTTGTTCCAGGCGCAAGGTTTCGTCCAGATGCTGCTCGATATAGCGGCAAGCTCGCTGAACCAGCTCGACCTGTGCATCATTTGTACTCATCCTTTCACGTGGCTGACAGCGCTGGCAGGCCCGAAAACCCGCCTGCTCAGCCGCCTCTGGTCCTGCGAAAAAGACTACCTGTTCGCGCTTCGGCCTGCGCGATGGGCACGACGGTTTGCAATAGATGCCTGTCGAGCGGACGCCATAGACAAATGTGTCGTTGGCCTGGCTATCTCGCTCTATGACCGCCCGCCAGTATGCTTCCTCGTACATCATCCTTCCTGACCTTTCGCATTGCTCCATACGCATAGTTCGTTGCTCATATGATAGAACACTGCCGGATCGCTGTACTATCCGTTTCTTGTCTTTCAAAGCAGCTTTCCAGACAGGCAAAAGCGCTATGATATAATTGAACCAATGCCCAA
>DATGKW010000210.1:0-26692 GCA_035294465.1 Ktedonobacteraceae bacterium
ACGTTAGAGACGGGGCCGGTACCTCTGGTGGGGCGGATGATCGATTTGTTTGTGCCGCTGGGCTTTGGCCAGCGGGCACTGATAGTGGCCCCGCCAAAGGCAGGCAAGACGACTATCTTGCGCCAGATTGCCGCCGCAATCCGCCACAATTTTCCCGAAACAGCCCTGTTTCTCTGCCTGGTTGATGAGCGCCCGGAAGAAGTGACCGAGTGGCGCGCGGAAGTCCAGGGTCCTGGCGTCAGAGTATACGCGTCGAGCTTTGACCAGGAGATGACGCGCCATGGACGGGTTGCGGAACTGGCCTTCAGCGAGGCTAAACATCTTGTCGCCCAGGGTCAGGACGTAGTAGTACTGCTGGATTCGCTGACGCGGCTGGCTCGCGTACACAATCTGAGCGACGAGATGTGGAGCAGCGCGCGTAATGCGCGAGGCGGGTATGGCAGCCGCACGCTTTCGGGAGGCATAGACGCGCACGCCTTGGAAATAGGTCGCCGTTTGTTCGGAGCGGCACGCGCGCTGGAAGAAGGCGGGAGTTTAACAATCGTAGCCAGTTGCCTCGTCGAAACGGGAAGCCGCCTGGACGAGGTCGTTTACGAAGAGTTTAAGGGAACCGGCAACCTGGAGATTCGCCTCTCGCGCGAACTGGCGGATCGGCGCATTTTTCCGGCCATCGACCTGCTGGCATCGAGCACGCGCCAGGAAGAGCGCCTGCTTTCACCCGACGAACTGCGCGCCATGGCAATCCTGCGGCGCAAAGTAGCAGACCTGCCGCGCCGGGATGGAGCTGAACAGGTCATTCGCGTCCTGGAAAAGACAAAATCGAACGCACAGCTAGTCGCGGCCGTCCTCAAACAAGAATAGCCCGCAAACCAGGTATTCTTTCACTCACTCACAACTCTCCTACGTCTGGCCAGCACAAGCAGCACCGCAATCACTACCAGCAAAAGGATAGCCACGCCGGCCAGAATCGTCAGCATATTCGCAGGAATGGGCGAACCATTGGCATTATTCTGCGGGGAATCCCTGACAGCGGGCGGATAGACGCCGGTAATAATGAAACGCGGACTGCCGCCTACAGAGAACGTCTTGCTCATATCCTTGCCGAGTATATCGTACATCGCCACGTTACCACCGGCCAGAGCGAAAAAGCCCAGATTACCATCGAAAGTGACCGCGACCGACTGCGGCGCAACGTTCAGATCGATCACGTGATTAGGCTCGTGGGGAATGCTGCCTCCATAGAAAATGGGAGTCATCACGTCCACCGCATTATGCTTTTTATCTGGCACGTAGATCTCGCCGGTAAACGCGTCAAAGTCCATGGGACCGAATTCGCCGCCAGTCACCAGAGGTGGCGTGGCCTGGAGAGTTTGCAGGCTAACAGCCAGAAATGTTCCCTGGCGCGTGGTGACGTAAACTGTCGCGCCCGGCGGGATTGAGATGTACTGGGGATTGCCTGGAACAGGAATGCTTCGGATTTTATCCGACTGTTGTGTATAGACATTCAAGCTGCTGTTGGTACTGAACCAGAGCTGATTGCCAGTGCCTCCATTTGGTCCCGAACCAACCTCCGCCGTCGCCAGACCGTAGACCGGGCCATCGGTTGCGATGACTTTCTTAATTGTGCAGGTGTTGCCAATGATAGCGGTAATCCCCGAGGCACCGTTGCCCGCTGCATAAAGCAAGCCAGTGCCGGCATCGAAGGCCAGCAGCGTAGGCTGGCCGGGCACATTGGCGCTGCAGACCACCTGGCCAGTTGTGGTATTCAGCATGCTCACTCTATTCAGAGCCGGCTGAGCGACGTAGAGATAGCGACCATCCAGGGTAAGATAGAGCATTGATGGATCGCCACCCAGGGGAAAGTTTTTGGTAACTTTCTGCTGAGCTATATCAAAGACCGCAATGCCCTGGCTGCTTCCGGCAATATAGGCCAGATTGGGAGCACCTCCATCGGCCAGAGCAGTTGGGATCACGGGCGCAAGAAAGAAAATACTGGACACGAGCGCGCCCAGGCTGAGCAGGCGTAAGATTGATGAGTACCAGCGCGGTGCTCGCCCGCTTTGTGGAAAGGTGACACAGGCGAACTGCGTCGCTCTATTTCGTACAAGATACTGGTTAGACTGCATGTTGTTTGCTCTCTCCGTGCTTACTTGTTCAATCCCCTTCAGACTGGCGGCGTTAGAGATTTCCAGACATTGCCCGCGTCCTGGAAATGATAGACTACCGTGGGGTAAGAGAGCGCCAGATACACCTGATCCGCATTACTGAGATCAGCAGCCAGCACATCGCCGGTTAGCGCCTGCTGGCTGCTGCGAATTACCGGCAGTTCGGTCCAGGTCTTTCCGCCATCAGTGCTCCGATACACTCCCAGGCCGAGTTTTCCATACACTACTTGAGGCTGCTGAGGCGAGGCAGTCAAAGAGGCATAATAGTGCTGGCTGTAAACCAGGGTAAAACTCTTTCCGCCATCGGTCGAAGTATAGACCCCGGCATCGCCACTGGCGTAGATGGGATCATTGGGCCCAGGCGTGGTCATCTGGAAAATGCCCCCCTGGATATCTGAAAGGACCTGCCAGTGCTTCCCTCTGTCAGTCGTGATGGCAGCCCCATCATTCCCATAGGCCAGCAAGTGACCGGGCTGGCCAGGAATAGGCAGCAGACCCAGAAGGCTACCAAAGGGGAGCGGGCTGCCGGCCTGCGAGAAATGCCGCCCGTTATCCATGCTTACCTTCAGTCCAAGCGGCCCTAATGCGCTTATGTAGATATAGACTTCCGACGGGCTATCATTGCCAGCCTGAGCAAAGTAAATATTGCCAGAAGGCAAGCTAGAAACGGGAATGGACAACTGCCAGGTCTTCCCACCGTCCCCGCTTGTATAGAGACCAACTGTGCCACTATAGGGGAAGACAGCAGGCAATGTCAGAACATAGAGCCTTTCGGGGTCAAGCGGATTATAGCTAAGCCACCAGCTCATCAGCCCCTGCATTGGCTCATTGGGACCGGCAGCGGTTTTCTGCCAGGTTGCACCATGGTCCTGTGAGCGAAAGATGCCATAGTGCGTTGCCATAACCAGCGTCTGGTTTGCATCAGGCAGGACCACCAGCGAATGCACATGATTCTGCGCAGTGCCAAAGCCATTCACAGGCGGTGGCGTAGGACTAGTTGTAGCCGCCTGTCCGCCAGCGCCGCCACTGCAAGCAACAAGCAGGAGAACCAACACCACGAGAAAGAGTAACTGTAGCTTCTTCATCTCTTTATTCCACAGTCCAGGTGATTGCTTCGTACAGGATGGTATATAGCACGCCCGCATGGCACCATCACCCGTGTTTTCCTTCTATTTTTCGAGATACATAACGGATAATCTCTATGCTACGTCTCGCAGCATGCCCCTATCGTCAGGCAAAAGAAGCGCACAGCAAGCTAAATCGGTGTGCTTATATCGAAATTTGCCGTATGCAATTTACCATCTGGAGTGCGTAACAGAACCTGAATCTGCCAGTTACCCCCCATAGACAGTTCGCCGCTCCCGCTAAAGCTGCCCTTTCCATTGAACTGTAGATCAACGCTCTGAGTACCCATATCCATATCGAGCATAGTGGTAAAAATCGTCACGTTCGCCTGGTTTGCCCCTAGTTGCTCTCCGGTTGAAAGATCCTTCGCCGTGACAGTGAAAGTATTGAGGCCAAACTGGTTTGGATTGACATTCAGCGTCACGCTATATTTGCCATCGCTGGTCTTCGCGGTCCCGGTAAAAGCATGGGTAACGCTTTGCTGCTGGGGCTGTTGAGCGGCAGCGGGCTGGGTCAAAGTGTTGCCAAAAACGTTCATCAGGCCCACGCAAACAATGATAGCTACTCCGAACCAGGGTTCCCACCTCAATATGCGCGTCATCAGGGCTGTCTTCTTCTCCAGACGCTCCTCGCGCAGCTTTACCTGCTGAGCAAGTTGCTTGACGCTTTTTGACTGCTCTCCGCTCGCTTGTACCTCTGTCTCAACAGCATCCTTATTCACTCTCGCCTGTATCTTCTCCAGGCGTTCGTGTGCGTATGTATACTTCTGGTATTCGCGCTTCAAGCGCGGGCGCAGCAGGCCGACGTGCCACGCACTGACAACAAGGAGCACGGCCACTAGCAGAACCTTGACCAGCAGCGCACGTCCGTAGGCCGTTGCCACAAATTGATCAGGCGAAGATAGATGAAAGGTTGCGTTCAGCGGGCCGGTTATGGCCATCAGAGCTATGCCGCCAATAGCAAGGGGTGAAAAGGCCGGCAAGATGACCAGTAAGGAGCGCACGCGCTCGCTCAACGTGTACTGTTTAAGCACAGGCAGGTAGATGAGCAGAATATAGAACAGACCGCCAATCCACAGAGCCGCCGCCAGCAGGTGCAGCCAGTCTATCACAACTGAGAAAGGCAGAAAGAGCGCGTTTACCGCTACAGCATGGCCGGAAAGCGTAACCGCGAGAAAGAGCATCGCGCCGAGGAAAAGGTTGATCAGCGGCAGAGCCTGATTTACCAGGCGTGGACGTTGCTTACTTAACACCATATAGAGGCCAACAATCAAGGCCAGCAGGGTTACAGCCATACGCAGCAGCCAGTAGGTGCCGAAGCCACCAATGGTGGCCTGTTTGCTCAGCAGATTAAGCGAGAGGGCTGCGCCCCAATTGTTGCCGGTCAACGTGAGCACCTGGCCATAGAGCACTCCAATGTTAGCAAGCAGGAGAATTACCAGAGTAGGTAGCGAAAAGCCGCGCTCGAAACGCTGCCCCATCCGTGTATTGAGTCCCTGCTCCTCCGGGTGCTTTTCGGCGGAGGATTGCAGCACAAAATTCACCCAGAGTTGGCCACCCATCCAGAAAATCGCGCCGAGCTCAACCAGGATGACCATGATCAGATTGAAAACCGTCGGACCATCCAACGTGCCGGGCACGCTGGTACCTATGCTTCCAAGAATGCCTCTGGCAGGATTAGCGCCCGCAGGCAGATGAGGAACTGTGCCATCGGCATTGGCTATGGTGAAAATAAAAGAGCCAAGCAGAACGTGCCCATCATCGGCAGCATCACTACGCCAGACAACAGTATAAACACCCGGTGGCAGATTCGCCGGGAGAGAGAGATCAATCTGCTTGTTATCAGCAGAGTTGATGTGGGCATCGTTGGCATCAACACGCTTGCGGTTCGCGTTGACAACCTGAGCCGTACTCAAGGATGGGTCCAGATCCTCACTAAACCACATCTGCACCCGCGTCGGAGAAGCATGCACAACGGCGTTCGGCGCGGGATTAGCTTTGAGCAAAATAGAGTGGGCGCTGGCTACTGAAGGGACCAGAATGGTCAGAGCGACTGCACAAAGAAATGCTATGCCAAACAAACGGCGAGCATGCGTCTTGACTAAAAAGCGTCTCATGGCATCTATCCCGGGATATGAATTTCTCTTGTGAGAAACGTATGCGCCCTCCATACCTGCACTCGTCATATTACCTATCTATGGAAGGCTTCCTCAGCCATCGTATCAGGAGAGTCAAGGGGATTTATCCCTATATTGACGGGTCGCTATACCGTAGGGTGTTCCCTTGATCAGCTCTCGCGCTGGCCCGGTGCGCAAGCCACGCGGCAGGGCGCGAAGGCCAGGATGGACGCGAAATGCCCGTGCGTTTGCCTGACGGCACCAACTCAGTCTCTTCATTCCTGTGATGCGCTATCTGCCAGGTTGAGAAGAAAAAGAGTGTCCAACCCCAGATAAGCGTGGGAAGGCCAATGGTTATGAGCGCCTGACCACTCCACTGATCGGACCGCAAGGCCAGACAGTAGGCAACGAGCGAACCAATTGTCAAGAGATGAGCCAGACACGCTGTACGGCGATTGGAACCGGCAAGGGAGAGCGTAAGCGGGAGTAGAATGAACCACGGAGAGCCCGTCGGCCAAAGAATAGCCAGAGCCAGGAAAATCCAGCTCCCAAAGAGTAGAACCGGTTCCAGCGTATTTACGATCCAGATTCCTATGAGCAGCAGTATGCCAACAACCAGCGCGGGCCAGAGCAACCAGTGATGAGGAGTTAGCAGCCACGCAGCAGGAGACCAGGAAGTAAAAGGCAGGATGTTCAGGGCAGCAAGCAACGAGGAGTTGGTGGCATCTGGCCAGAACGTTCCACGCAGGCGTAGCGCGATCCCGCCTGCTCCCAGACCAGACCAGTAAGGAGCATAGGCCAGCACAATCACCAGAGCGGTTAGCAGCAACAGCGCCAACCACCAGAGCAAGTGGTGGCCATGCGAGCGCATCCGCATTTCCCTGGCGATCACGCTCAAGAAAAGTGGCAGGAGCAACAGGCAGAAAGGATCGATCAGCGCGGTCAGCAGCAGACATACCCAGCCAATCAGCAGTGAACTGCGCTGGAGCAAAAATATCGCGAGCAGCAGGAAAAAGATCACCGCGAGATCCACGCGCATTTCGCCAATTCCCAGCAGCAAGATCGCGGGATTCCATGCATAAAGCAGCGTGCTCGCCAGGCGCATTTCTGGCTTGAGTCTCGTCAGAATGCTCCAGATCAACAGCCCATTGAGCAGATGCAAGCATAGCCCAGTCGCGCGAAAAGCCAGCAAAGTAAGGACAGGCTCCCCCCTTGCCAACCAGGCCAGGGGAACCGTCAAGTCCAGCCAGAGCGGGCCGCTCAGCGGGGAAGCAAACGAACCGGGCGGAAGCGCCTGATACACAGGATCATGGACGAGCAACGCAGGGCTGGCCAGATAGGGATTCACATGGTAGACCAGAATCAGGCGACCATACAGACCAGAGAGCAATGCATCCTGAGAGACACCACCGGGCAAAAAGACGAAGAGCACGCCAAAGCCCAATGCGAACAACCAGAGAAGCGCCAGGAGTAAGTGCAGCGATCTCCCCTGTAACCCACGCGCGGTTCTCCGGCAAACGCTCGCGGCCCAGAACAGCAGCATAAAAGTCAGAAAAAATACCACCAGGCAAAGATTAGCAGCAGCAACGGGAGAGCCAGCACGCAGGTCAAACCAGGGTACGCGGGAGATCAGTGAAACCAGGAAAGGAAAGCGGGTTGTCCAGGCAAACTGAGTCAGCCAGGGAAATACAGCCGGCAGCGAGCGAGCGGCGAACGAAACAGGCAGCGCCTCCTCTACTAATGGACAGAGCAGCAAAAAGCAGAAGCCCTGCAAAAGACCCAGAATGACAAGCCAAGCACCGGTACGGCACAGCACAGGAACACGTTTACCGGCAAGAAGCTGCGGCCAGCGCTGCCGAGCAGCAGAGGCATAGACAGGTATGGTCGATCCCGTTGCGCGGGGTGAGGCAGGATTCGTTCGCCCGGCGCGCTCACTACGCGCCGCCTGTTCGCGAGGAGGCTGGTGCATATTTTTCCTGGCTTCATAAAACCCATCAGGGACAGGTCAGAATAATCATCTCTTACTACCTGACTCAACGAAAAATTGTTTCCTTTTGTCATAAGCCTGATATTCGCCCAAAAAACTTTCCGTTTTTCCGTTTCCTTTACGTATAGAAAGAATAGGAACGTGAGAACTGGTAATCGCGGGAACCGTCATCCTGGAATCGTCAGGCCCGCATCGTCAGACAGGCAAGGAGGGAGCTCTCGCGGTTATCAGAGAAGTTTAGCAGCTCTATTGCCAGGTCAAAGCGACGATGTTATAATAGCGAGGTGCAAAAAGCCTCTCCCAACACAAAAAAGTGAGGAGACGACGCACATGTAAACAACTACACAGAATGCATCGATTCTACATCGGTGCATCGCCTGCTCTGGATGGTGGCGCTAGCTCTGGCGCGGCCTTACATCCAGATGCATGCCCAGAGGAAGGAGGTGGCTTCGTGACGAGAGATTATGAACTGGGTTTCATACTCACTCCCGAAGTCAACGAAGAGCAAACGCGCGCCATACTGGAGCGCATTGAGCAAATCGTCAACAATTACGGCGGTCAGATTGTGCGGGTAAACCAATGGGGGCGTCGCCGCCTGGCCTACCCAATCCAGCATAACCGTGACGGATTCTACGTGTTCATCGATATGATCCTGACCCCTGAAACGGTAAGAGAGTTGGACCGAACGCTAAAGGTTTCTGAGGAGGTTATCCGCCACCTTATCAAGAGACGAGACCCCATAACTGTGCAGAAGGAGCGCGAGGCATATGCCAATGCTCCGACCCAGGCCGCTCCTCCATCAGAAGGCGAAATGCCCGATGAAGAAGAGGCCAGCGTGGCAGAAGAGCAGGAAGCGCCTGCAAGCACAGAGGAGGGTGAGACTTCGGTGGTGCTTACTGCTGAGGAGGACGGCTTCGTTCCCCCGGCAATTGATGAAGAGGCTGAAGAAGCCGTTGAAGCGTAGTTGAGAGAAGATCTCGTCTGGGTCAATTTGCTCGGTTTCAGAGGCAGCGACATTCCAGGCTAGCACAACGTTTCTTACGTTGAAAGGACATCAATCATGTTAAATAAAATCATGTTGATCGGGAATCTAGGGAAAGACCCTGATTTTAATGTCACGTCCGATGGTACGCCTGTCGCGAGGTTCTCCCTGGCTGTTAACCGATACAGCAAAAATAGCAGCGGAGAACGTGTGAAAGAAACCGATTGGTTTAACATCGTCGTCTGGCGCCAGCTTGCAGAAATTTGTGAGAAATACCTGCACAAAGGTTCCAAAGTGTATATCGAGGGCCGCCTCTCAGTGCGTAAATTCAATGACAAAGAAGGCATCCAACGCACTGCGGTAGAGGTTGTTGCCAGCGATATGAAAATGCTCGACTCGAAAGAAGCTTCCGGTGGCTCCAGCAGCTATGCTGCAAGCGAGGTAGGAGCCAGTTCGAGTACGCAGGGCGATGAGTTTGACCCATTCCTTGACGCAGACGATCTTCCTTAAATCCCGCCCAGGGAGTAAGGAGAAAGTTCGTGCAAAAACGATCTGAAGCCGCGCCGCGCCGCGAGCGCAGTGGGCGCAGCGAGCGCGGCGGACGCCGCAAAGTTTGCCAGTTTTGCCATGACCATGTGCGCGAGATCGATTACAAAGAGGCCAGCCGCTTTATGAAGCGCTACATCTCTGATCGGGGCAAAATTGAGCCACGCCGTAAAACCGGCACATGCGCAAAGCACCAGCGCCGGCTGAGCGTGGCACTGAAACAGGCCCGGCATATGGCATTGCTACCCTATACTGCGGAGCACATGCGCGGCATGTAGAGGGAACGCTTATGCATTGCACAGTAAAGGTGAAAGCGTGCTTGAGGGAGACATAGCCGCTCCTTTCACCTTTGCTGTGCTTTTATATAAACGCAGCCATGACTTTAAGCAGAAGGGGAGTTTTATGAGCACTCAAACAGAGCGTCCAGCTCGCAAGCCGCGCAGCCAGCGTGGTTCGGCAGCAAGAAATAGCAGGCGCTATAGCAAACAAACCGCATACGTGGGGGCACGCCGCGATGGCAAGCCACTTATTTTCGGTTGGGGAAAGCATCTCTCGCATACCGAGAAGGTCCGCATCCAGCGCCGCGCCACCTGGGGTGCGGCAGGCTTTGTTGTTCTCCTTCTCATAGCGGTGATTGTTGGCACCTGGATTAATCTCAATATTATCGTTCCCGGTCTTGCAATGACAACAGTCAATGGTCACGTGATCACCCAGGGAGAATACCGCCAGATGGTTGCGGTAAATACGCAACTTGAATTGAACAAGCTGTATGGTCCTCACGGCCTGAAAACCCAGCTCACTGATCTGCAGAAACAGCAAGCACAGGTCAGCGCGACTATTACTCAGGACAATACGCAGATTACCAATCTGAAGAACCAGATTAACAAATTGCCCGCAGGCAACAGCTCGCAGCGCACCAGCCTCACCAAGCAGCTCGCGACCGCTCAGACGAAGCTGGCAAACGATCAGAAGCAGAATAACAGCCTGCAAAATCAGATCAACAATCTCAACAACAATACCATCCCGGCCGAACAGCAGAACTTCACCCAGTCGCAGATCGGCAACGAAAGTGTGATGTGGCTACAGGACGACGAGCTGCTGCGCGAATGGCTGGCAACGCAGAGCGCTGCCGTGCAGGCAAAAATTAATCCGAGTCCCGCCCAGGTGAATCGGAGCTTCAACAGCCTGAAAGCGAATATGCCCACATCGAATGGCTATAATACGTTCCTGAAGCAAATGGGAATCAGCGACGACCAGATTCGCTCGATGCTGACCATTCTCGACCGGCGCTTCAATGCGCAGCTCTACTTCGCCAAACAGATCACTTCGCCATCCTACCAGGTCGAGGTGCGCGAGATTGTGGTGCAAACGAAGGCCATAGCCAACACGGTCCTGCAAGATCTGCAGAAAGGCCAGTCCTTCGCCACGCTGGCAAAGAAATATTCTCAAGATACGAACTCGAACACTAAAGGCGGAAATCTTGGCTGGCTGACGCACTACCAGTACATCGATGCCTCTGGCTTCAACGGGCCATCGGTGGTAGATAACTGGATCTTTACTCCTGGCAGGAAAGTCAACGATCTCAGCCCGGTGCTCTACGGCAACGGCTCGTATTATATTGTACAGGTCACGGGTATCAGCAAGTCGAAGACCGTTAGCCACACGCTTCTCAAGGCGCTGCAGAACAACGCGCTCGTAGACTGGCTGCAGGATCACGGCGGCAATGGCATTCCGCTGCCCGGACAGCAAATCAAGATGTCTCCGAATGAGCAAACGATGCTGCTCGACTCGAATAACCTGCCGCCAAACAATATTCTGCCATCGTCCGCTCCCGCCGCGACTCCAACAACTTCAACAGGAGAAGGAGAACCTTGATCGGCGTGAAGCGACCTGGCAAAGTACACAACGAAGGCAAATAGAACGAGAGCCGGAGTCAAGCTCCGGCTCTCCACGCGGAGAAAAACGGGAGGCAGGCTCTGGCAAATGTGCCCCCAGGTACTTCTCGGCTGGAGCTCGCCTCCCAGCCCTGCGTGTAAAGCCGCGAGCTTGCCCTCGGCTCCTGCCCTCGTACTATTCACAAAGAAAGAGCAAGCGCGCACCATGGCTACCAGCATACTTGACCGATATCAGCTTCACACACAACCTCTCTCAGAGCTGTTGCAAACGGTCTCTCTTTATCTCCATATTCCGTTTTGCCACACACGCTGTCATTATTGTGATTTCAACACCTATGCCGGTATCCTGCCACTGCGCGAACCATATGTAAGAGCATTGATAGCTGAAATTGCCCTGGCCGGAGATATGGCGCGGCTCTCTGACGGCAGCCCGCGACGCGCACGCACAATCTTCTTTGGTGGAGGCACACCCAGCTTGCTGACGGTAGAACAGGTTGCGCGCCTGCTGGATGCCTGCCGCCGGGCTTTTGCGCTTGACGAGGACGCGGAAATCTCGCTGGAGGCCAATCCCGGCACACTTAGCCTGGAAAAGCTGCGAGGTCTGCGAGCGGCCGGGGTAAACCGGCTTAGCCTGGGAGCGCAGAGCTTCGACGTCGGGCTGCTACAGACATTGGGACGAATTCACTCGCCAGAGGAGATTACCCAGGCAGTACGATCTGCCCGCCTGGCCGGCTTTCCGTCGCTCAACCTGGATTTCATGTTTGGCCTGCCCGGCCAGAGCATACGCCACTGGCAGGGGACGCTGGACCAGGCGCTGGCCCTACGCCCCGAACACCTCTCGCTTTACTCGTTAATTCTTGAAGAAGGCACTCCCTTTTATACCTGGACGCAGGAGGGCCTTATCACGCCCGGAGACGAGGATCTCTGCGCCGACATGTACGAGTACGCCGAAGAGCGCCTGCGGGCCGAAGGCTACGAAAATTACGAAATTTCCAACTGGTCGCTGCCAGGCCACCAGTGTCGTCACAATTTGACCTATTGGTGGAACTTGCCCTATATTGGTATGGGAGCAGGCGCGCATTCCTTCTTTGCGGGCAAACGTTTCTCGGATGCGCTCGATCCCCAGGCATATATTCGCCTGCTCAAAGCCGGGGAGAAGCCGGTAGCCGAGACCGAAGAGATAAGCCGGCTTCAGGAAATGACCGAGACGGCCTTTCTGAGCCTGCGCACGGCTATGGGTCTGCATTTGCCAACGTTCGCGGAACGTTTCGGCGAGTCGTTCGATCATTTTGTCGGCGAACGACTACGTGTGGTAGAAGAAGCTGGCCTGCTGCAGCGCGAACGCGACTGGCTCCGTTTGAGCAAGCGCGGGCGACTGCTCGGCAACGAGGTCTTTTTTCGGTTGCTGCCAGATTAGTGTGTAAGTATTCTTCTGTCGCTCTGGCGAAAAGAACGCTCTGGTTTAGCATTTCTTTCGCCAGAGCGAAAGGAAAAAAGGATTAAGATGTGGGATTATCGACTTCCTGGGAAACCTTTGATCGCCTGACGCGCGCACAATTTGCCGAGTGTCAACAGGCCGGCATCGAATTTCTTCACGCTCAATTGCTCTTCAATCGCGGAATACGCTCGCCCGAAGCTATGCGCGCTTTTCTGGATGCCCGCCTGGATCAGATTCCCGATCCGCGCCAGATGATCGATATGGAACGCGCCCTAACGCGGATCGAGCGCGCATTGCACGAGCGCGAGCACATTACAGTCTACGGCGATTTCGATGCCGACGGCGTCACCTCGGCCGCCCTGCTGACGCGCGCATTACGCCGCCTGGGGCACCCGGGAGAGCAGCTCTCATCCTACATTCCTGATCGCTTGCAGGGCACGCGCGGCCTGAGTCGCGCTGCCATTGATCTCCTGCATGCACGCGGAACATCAGTGATCATCACAACCGATTGCGGAAGCTCAGACGTCGAAGAGGTAAATTACGCTCAGAGCCTGGGTATCGATGTAATCATTACTGATCATCATCACCCGCCTGCCCAGCTTCCACGGGCTGCCGCCATGATCAACCCCTGGCGCCCCGACTGCACCTATGGCGAACGATACCTCTGCGGCGTTGGCATAGCTTTTAAACTGGCTCAGGCCCTCTACCAGATCGCCGGATGCACAGAAGAGGTCTGGGGACTGCTCGATCTGGTAGCAGTCGGCACAGTTGGTGACGTAGCACTGCTCCTGGGTGAGAATCACACGCTGGTACGCGCGGGTATGCAACTACTCAACGCCACGCGCAATCCGGGCCTGCAAGCGCTGATCCTGGCATCTCGCCTGCAAGCGGGCAGAATACGCGAGCGGGACATCTCGTTTGCCCTGGCCCCCCGTATCAACGCTGCCGGGCGTATGAAACATGCGAACCTGGCTTTTCGCCTGCTTACCACCGACGATAGCGCGGAGGCACACGAGCTGGCCACCGAATTGGAAGAACTTAACTCATCGCGCCAGAAGCAAACGGAAGAGCTGATGAAACTGGTACGCGAGCAGGCGGATTTGCAGGCCGACAAGCAGGTTATTCTAGTCTATGGAGCAAAAGAGCAATGGCCGGAGGGCATCATTGGCCTGGTTGCGAGCAAAATGGCGGAAGAGACGCACCGCCCGGTCTTCGTACTCAGCCAGGATAGCGAAACCAGTCGTGGCTCCGCACGCAGCCAGGAGAACTTCAACATCATTCTAGCCTTGCAAGCTGCACGCCCAGACCTTTTCGAGCGCTTCGGCGGCCATGAGCAGGCAGCGGGCTTTACTATCGCCAACGCCAATATCCCCGAATTGCACGAACATCTCCTGCGCTATTATGAGGAAGTTCAGGTAAACGCCGGGGCAGTTAGCATAAAGATACCGCTCGCAGAGGGCGATGAGCTGGCGGGCCCCGGCAGCGAGGCTGAGGCTGCGCTGGCCTCAGCCGGCTGGCGAGCTGATATGGTGATTACGAAACCGCAGCTGGTCAACTTGAACACCCTGGCGAAAATCAATCAGCTTGGCCCCTTTGGCGCGGGTAATCCCGAACCAATCTTCCGCATGGACGGACTGCAGATCGTGCGGCGCTGGCTCACCGGAAACGAGAAACAGCACCTGCGCGTGCGCTTGCGCAGCCAGAATATGACCTTCAATGGCCTGCTGAGGCGTGGAGGCGAGCAACTAGCAACCCTCAAAGAAGGAGCAATCGTCCAGGCACTTTTTTCTCTAGAAGAGAGCAGGAGCTCTCTTGAAAGCGAGGCTTCACAGGAAGTATGGTTGAAGATCCTGGATATCCTGCCCTCTGATTCGGAGAAAGTATAAGTTCCTGTGCCATGTGGGAAATACCTTTCTCACCTTTTCTAAACAGCACAGGAACTCGTGTCTTTTACGGATAGACGCCGCGCAGTTCGGTCGCCTCAGCCACGCGGGCCACAGCCAGCAGATAAGCGCCCATGCGCAGGCTGCATTCTTGCTCAGAGGACTTCTCTGCCACAGCACGGTAAGAACGCTTCATAATCGTCTCCAGGCGATCATTGATCTCATTTTCGGCCCAGAAGAAGCGCTGCAGATCCTGCACCCACTCAAAGTAGCTCACCGTCACGCCTCCGGCGTTGGCCAGGATATCGGGAACGACCGTGATACCGGCATCGTTAAAGACTTTGTCGGCCTCGGGATCGGTCGGACCATTAGCCGCCTCGACAATCAGACGGGGCTTAACGCGAGCAGCATTCTTGCCGGTTAACTGGTTCTCCAGAGCGGCGGGAATCAACACGTCACAGGGCAGTTCAAGCAATTCGGCGTTCGAGACCGGCTCAGCCTCTGGCAAGCCCTGGAGCGAACCATGCTCCTTTGAGTGACGCAGCGCGCGATATACATCAATGCCTCTAGGATTATAAACGCCACCACTGATATCGCTCAGACCAACAACTTTGCAATGAAGTTCATCATATAAGAGGCGAGCGGTGATGCTACCCACATTGCCAAAGCCCTGGATCACCACCGCACACTCTTCAGGCCTCATATTCTTATCAAGCATCGCCTCGCGAGTAACTACCATCACGCCACGCGCGGTAGCCTCCATACGCCCTTCGCTGCCACCAATGCCAATTGGCTTGCCGGTAATCACCGCAGGAACAGAGTACCCTTTATGCATCGAATATGTATCCATAATCCAGGCCATGATTTGAGGATTGGTATTCATATCAGGAGCGGGAATATCGCTATCGGGACCCATTAAGATGGAAATTTCAGTTGCGTAGCGGCGAGTGAGGCGTTCTAGTTCAGAGGAAGACATCTTATGGGGATCACAGATCACGCCGCCCTTGGCGCCGCCAAAGGGGATACCAACAACTGCGCATTTCCAGGTCATCCACATGGCTAGAGCGCGCACCTCGTCGAGCGAGACTTCGGGGCTGAAACGAATGCCGCCCTTGGCCGGGCCACGGTTGATGTTATGCTGAACACGATAACCGGTAAACATTTCAACGTCGCCATTATCCATACGCACCGGGAAATGAACGATAAGCTCACGTTTCGGTTTGCGCAAGATTGCGCGCATTGCTTGAGAGAGGCCAAGACGCTCGGCGGCCTCGTCGAATTGGGTGACCGCCACATCATAGGGATTCATCAGGTTGATAGCCATACAATACATTCCTCCTCGCTGTTGACTGTAGAGACAACAGATGCAGCATTACATAAGAAGCGCCATTGCTTCACAGCACATCCATGCCAAAGTATTTTGTGGTACATACTAAAGCCCGCCAGAAGCAGAAGCCAGGCGGGCCTGCAATACGTGCCATTCTTAGTATAGCACCTAACGCTGGTTAGATTCAAGTTCAAATGCTGTTGTTCGCCAGCGAAGATTAGCCGTGTTGTTTAGTTGGATGCCTCATCATTTGCTCAATTGGCCCTCGACAAGAAATCTGAGACTGTCTATAATAGAGGCGAGATGGAAGTACTGTTCAATGGCGAACAGGAGGTTGATATATGCGTATTCGTGTGATTGGCGTGCCTATGGATTTAGGCGCAGACAGGCGCGGAGTTGACATTGGCGCGAGCGCAATCCGCTACGCAGGTCTCAATGATCAGTTAAAGCGCCTTGGTTATTCAGTCAATGATATCGGCAACATCGTTGTTCCCCAGCCCGAAAGCCAGCCCATCGGTGATCCCCACCTCAAATACCTTGAACCAATCATTCAGGTCTCTGAAGATCTGGCTGAGGCAGTAAGCGCGGCGTTACAAGCAGGAGAGTTTCCACTCATCCTGGGAGGCGACCATAGTATCGCTCTGGGTTCGATTACCGGGGTGGCGCGGGTTCATCGAGATATAGGTGTGATCTGGATTGACGCCCACGCGGACTTCAACACACACGAAACGACGCCATCAGGCAATATTCACGGTATGGTTCTGGGAGCGCTGGCTGGACTTGGTCACCCAAGCCTCACAGGCATAGGAGGATGGTCCCCCAAGATCGATCCCTCCACAATCGTCATTGTGGGAGCGCGAGACCTCGATCCACCAGAGCGCGAACTGCTGCGCCAGCAGAACGTCCATGTCTTTACCATGACAGATATCGACCAGCGCGGCATGTCTGCGGTTATGCACGATACAGTGAATATTGCTGGCCAGGCACGTCACGGCTTTCACCTGAGCCTGGACATGGATTCGCTCGACCCCAGAGAAGCGCCGGGCGTTGGCACTCCGGTTCGTGGCGGTCTGACCTATCGCGAAGCCCAGCTGGCTATGGAACTGATCGCGGCTTCTGGCCGCCTGCTCTCCATGGATGCAGTTGAGGTCAACCCGATCCTTGACCGCGAGAATGCCACCGCGCAGCTCGCAGTTGAGTTGATTCTTTCGGCTCTTGGTAAAAAAATTATCTAAGTAAGCGTCTCTGCCTGATCCAGTCCAGGTATCCACCCTCCTTCTGCATTGGCAAATCGCAAGCGAGCATCTTTTGCCAGAGCGAAGAGGAAGTATTCCATTTCTCGCAGATGCGTTTCGACAGGTGGGTTACACTACCCATATGAAGCACAGAAAAGGAGGTCGATAGATAGCAAAGGAGCTATCCGTCAGTAAAGGATGAACGCAAAAGAACTTTTTATGAACGGCGAATTTCTGCCGGTTGAGCGCGGCGTCATTTCCGTACGCACGCACGCCTTCGCCTATGGAACCGCCTGCTTCGAGGGTATCCGGGGCTACTGGAACGAGCAAGCCGGGCAGATGTATATCTTCCGCGCTCGCGAGCACTACGAGCGCCTGTTGCGCTCGTGCAAGGTCTTGCAGATCTCTCTTCCCTACACTGTAGACCAGCTCATCGAACTCAACATTGAACTGATCCGGCGCAACGAACAGCACCACGATGTCTATATCCGTCCCGTGGCTTACAAGACCGACGAGATCATCGGAGTAAAGCTGCATGGACTGAAAGACGATTTGATTATCACATCAGAAGCAGTAGGCAATTATATCGATTTGACCGGTATGAAATGCTGCGTCTCCTCCTGGAGGCGCATCGACGACAACGCCATTCCCGCGCGCGCCAAAATCACCGGCGCATACGTCAATTCGGCCTTCGCCAAAAGCGAGGCGCTCCAGAACGGCTTTGACGAGGCCATCATGCTCACCAACGAGGGAAATGTCTCGGAGGGCAGCGCCGAGAATATCTTCCTGGTCATCAATGGCGAACTGGTTACGCCCGCGGTTTCCGAGAATATTCTCCCCGGCATTACCCGCGAGACAATCATGGAGCTGGCCCGGCGCGAACTGGGAATGATTACCCGCGAGCGCCAGATCGACCGTACCGAACTCTACGGAGCGGACGAGATCTTCCTATGCGGCACAGGCGCGCAGATCGCCCCGGTCATCGAGGTTGATCACCGCCCCATCGGCTCAGGCAAACTCGGCCCGGTCAGCACCGCCCTGCAACAGATTTACTTCGATGTCGTGCGCGGCCACCATCCCGAATACCGCGAGCAATGGTGTACCCCCGTCTTTGCCAACGCAGCAATGAAGGAGCACGTGAATCCGACGGACTGATATGCAATTCCTGCAAAAGCGATGCCCTTTCTGGGCGCCTTGTGAGATGACTCACAAGGCGCCCAGAAAGGGCATCGCTTCTTACGAATCAGAGATTATACATGTAGGTTACTAATATATAGAACAGTAAGTATTGTTAACAGGACAATCTCAGCCGACACTCGACCTTGAGAATAGGACTTTTGGCAGAGAAAGAGACACTGGAACTGCTGAGGATCGTTTACATAGATACTACCAAATAGGAATATGCTGATCAGGAAACGGAGTTGCAAAGGCAAGAGATGACGCAGGTATCCCTTCCTCACGATACACCCAAAGAGCAATCTTATAAACAAACGTTCACATTCCATCTGAGCAGTATCATCGGCAGCGTGCTTCTCAGCTGGGAAATTTATCCAATCATCTTTATTGCTGCCTTTCTGCGATTTTTTCATATTGATAGAACCATGTTTAACGATGACGAGGCCAGCGTCTTTCGGATAGCTCACGATGCCGTAGCCTATGGTTTCCTGCCACTCACCAGTAATCGCGCTTCTCTTGGTAATCTCAATCCTCCGCTGGTCGTCTATTTCTTTATGTTGCCTGCGTCTCTGAGCGCCAACCCCTTGTGGGGTCAGGTGATGGTTGCGTTATTTAATACAGCGGCCGTCCTGTTGACCTATCTTTTTATGCGTCGCTACTATGGAAGACTGGCTGCCACTATAGCCTCCTTGCTTTACGCTACCTCTATCGGGGCATGGACATTCAGTCGTAATATCTGGCCGCAGAACTTCCTGCCTTTCTTCGTCATGCTTTTCATGTTCCTGCTTTTCCGGGGAGTAGTAGAGCGACGAAAAGGCTGGTTTTTCTGGGCAGTAGTAGTGCTTGGCGCACTCTACCAGTTTCATGGGAGCACACTTTACCTCACTATTCCTTTAGCTGCCGCCGTCCTTCTCGCCTTCAAAACGATTCGTCCGCGTGAGATCGGGTTGGCATTAGTGGCGCTGCTTCTACTCTACGCCCCGTACCTCTACTGGGAAATTCACTCTCATTTCTCTGATATAACCGTCCTGATGAGTGCAACAAAACAGCCGGCCAGGCTTGACACTGAAGCACTTCATTTTTATCTTTTCTTTCTGCATCCCACAGTTGTCAGCCCCTACCTGGATTTTGCAGCTCGCGTCCGCGATGTACATATCATGTTGCCAGATGCACAGTCTGTCCTGGTAACTACTCCGTTGCGCTATCTGCACTCCTTCATACAAGGAAGCTTTTACCTGTCGGTTCTACTGCTCGTGGGCGGTATAGCCATTGCCACCCTACAGGTTCTGTCCCTCGAGCATTTTCTCTCGCCAACCACCTCAGCAAAAGAGGACTTTACCCGCTGGTGGACTGATTTCTGGGCCTCGCCTTACCGACAGGGTTTGCTTCTCTTGTTACTCTGGCAAGTTGCGCCCCTCCTACTTTTATCCGACCACTCAATTGTTTTATTTGCACATTATTTTATTTTCTTCTTGCCAGGCCAGTTTATTCTGATAGGATTGTGCGTTGTGCAAATCATCGCCTTCATCCAAAAGCAAGAACCCAGATTGCGTGTATATGCGCGTTATGGAATGACTATCCTGGCAGCTCTGGTCATTCTCGCACAACTGATTGGCTGCGCGGGTGATGTGTTTGATCTTACCACGGGTAATTTCAGCGATCACGCCGTCATCAGGCCATTCAACGATCTACAAGATCAGCAGAATGCCTTACAGGAAGCTGACCAGCTGGCACAACAACGGCATATCCATCGCATCTACGTAATGACGACTTTTGACACCTCCAGTGCGCTGGACTACCTTGCTGGACAGATAAAGACACCCACTGAGCTGTTTGATAGCGCCAATTGTTTTGTGTTTCCCTCCCCCCAGGCCGGTCCTGTCGTTTTTCTGGCTCAGCCCGATAGTCAGACGGCTGATATGATGCTCAGCCTGTATACAAATGCAACTCTAGTTGCCGAGCCGCCACGCCTGGGAGGTGATCCTTATAGACTTTACGTTCTCACGACTAAACCGGAGCCTGCACCTGTGCCCGGTACGTTCACCCAGGGGTTACAACTGCTCTCGCCTAGCGCTCAACTTATTCAAAACCCTGCAGAAGGTATGGAGTGGCTAACCACCCGCTGGCGCATTCTGGATACAAACAAACCAGCATTTCGTACAAATTATGGCTACCAATTCCATGCAGCTGCCGTCGCCAGAAAAAAAGATCCGGGCCTAAGCTTCGGTTGCGAGCCTACTTCCACCTGGGCAGGTGACCAACTGATCGCATACCAGACCCCGCAGATAGGAAGCGTTCTTCCGGCCCGGATCGAGATCCAGGCATCGACCTTTGTTGAACAGCCTCAGATAATTGACAAAGGCCCACTGAAGATGTTTACATACCATCAACAGTATAATCTTCAGCGAATACTTTTTACTGTAGATCGGAAAGATACGGTTATTCTTCCGATAACAAACGGAAGTACTGGCTCGTAACATTCTCCTACAGCAGTGCCCGTTTTCATGCGTCTATCGAGCCAACTTTGATTATATTAACAGCGGGCGCTATCTGGTAGCTGGTGCATACAGAATTTAGCATGCTCAATTGGATAGCACAACGCAGGCTGAGCTAGCAATCGATAACTACTTACAGCCTGACCAGGAGACTCGCAGGACACTTCTATTCATAACTCAGAAGTACTGACTCTGCCGAATCATTCTCAGGAGTACCAACTATTGAAAGGGAACAAGGAAAATCAATGGAGGTAACTGATACGCTAATCAAGCGCAAAAACCTTTTTCTATCTTTCCTGAAAAAGCAAGAAGTCCAACAGTGGCTGACGAAAATTTTGCCCCTTTCGCTTCTAGCAATCTTTCTGATAATGATGCTTGTTACTGTGTTCGTTCAAGCTGATCAGTACGGTATCACAGTAGATGAGCCTGGTGAAAATACGTATGGACAACTGGTATGGTCATGGTATGCTACTCTGGGAAAAGATACAAGCTTTCTAACATTTCGGGCAGGATCGGGTATTCAAGATCATGGAGTTATATTTAATGTCATCGTAGCAGAAGCGCAACATATATTTGGAGGAGAATGGCATACACGAGCGATTGTGACCGGTCTGACAGGAGTAATAGGTGTCATAGCTCTCGCGCTGTGTGGCCTGGAACTGGCAGGTTGGTGGGGAGCCTTGCTGGCTGCATTGACTCTCTGGCTTTATCCTCGCTATTTCGGCGCTATTTTCAACAATTCCAAGGATATTCCTTTTGCCGCAACTATGACGCTGGTGTTATGGTCTGTGCTGCTGCTTATCCGGCACTGGAAGACTGAGCGCAGGTTCCTCCTGCTGAGTGTTCTGGTAGGCTTTATGCTTGGGTTGGCTATTGCTGTGCGCGTTGTAGCGGTTATCTGGTATCCCATCTTCCTCCTTCTCGCTGCCGGTTGGTGGCTATACTTCGGACGCCAGGCATATCAACAGAAAGAGATAAGAACAAATATTGAAAAGCAGCTATGCTCTAGCGCAATTATTATCGGGGTATCGTTCCTGACTATGCTTGCGCTCTGGCCATATGTCGCGGTAGACCCGCTCCATAATCTATTTAGTGCGATCAAGGTCATAAGCCAATATCCCTACCTTGGACTGGTACCCTTTAACGGACACTACTACCACGCATATGATCTGCCGAGAAGCTATGTGCCAACATGGTTGGTAATCGGCTCCCCACCTGCAGCGGTTTTTTTTGCAGTGATAGGCGGGCTGGTTGTCTGTGCCATACTGATCACCCAAAAGAGGATAGACCCGAAGATCGCAGTGGTATGTTTGGCATTCCTGGTACCAGTCGGTACGCTTATTGAACAACGCACAACCCTGTACGATGGTCTGAGGCAGTTCCTTTTTGTCATTCCGCCAATGCTACTGCTCGCTATGTACGGCTTTCTAAAACTGCTTGCATACCTTGCGAGCAGGAAATGGACGATTGCCGTAGTAGCACTGGTGCTGCTAATGCTGGCAGCTCAGATACAGGTTATTATAGATATGAACAATCTACACCCTTACGAATACATGTATTTCAGCCCTCTTATAGGCGGCGTTTCTGGAGCTAACGGACGCTATGACATGGACTATTGGGGAGTCTGTAACAAACCTTCTGCAGAATGGCTGGCGCAAAATTATCAAAAATACACTGATTCCACTTCGCCTACAGTTGCAGCGCCGTTCGACGACGAGCTAGTGTTGCCATATCTCCCCAATGTGTTCAAGGCAGGGGGCAATGGCGCGGATTTCGTTATTTCAATCACACGGGAGTACTCAACTCAGCAGTATCCTTCATACACAATTATTCATACAGAGGGCGTCGATGGATATGTAGCATGTGTAGTTCTGGCTAAGTCTACCTCTGTTTATAGAAGGTAATGAGGGACCCTTTTTGTATTAGACAAATCAACGAAGCCACTCATTCAGAGAAGGCAGCGAGGCCCTGATAACACGTTGGGCCTCGCCGCGTCCGCACGCTGTTCCCATAATCGCGCCTGGGCCGCCAGCAACTAAGAAAGCACTGTTAGCGTATCCGTACCATTCGTTGACTGCAACAGCTCAGGCGTACCCTGCATCTGGAAGGTCTCGAAGTGCAACGGACCCAGCGTAATGACGTAGGGCGTCTGGACAAGATATTGTGAACTAATGCTGAATGATCGAGCAGATGCCGCACTTTGGGAAAGTGGGAAAGTCGCGATCAGTTGATCGCCCGGACGCATCGAAGTCAGCAGACAAGTACTGGTCACAGATACTGCCCCTGGAAGCCTGGGAGTTGCACGCATGATATAGTTGTAGGTAACACGTGACTGCGCCTGCGCAGAGTGAAGGAGGGTCCAGCGAGTCACCAGGGTAGGCGGAAACTGGCCACCCAACTGCTGCACCTGTGAATCGATCTCCTGCAACTGATTAGTAAAGCCGCTCTGCCTGGACACAGTATGTCCATAGGCGTAGGGCGTAACGATATATAATTTGAACGGCGTACTACCCAGAATGGGCGGCTCATCAACCAGGACTGTTTTTCCATATTCTTTGAGCAAGACAGGGGCCAACGTGTCTGTTGAGCGGGTGAGCACCACTGCCGGCCCTTCCTGTGGTGAGGGCAACACTGCGCAACGCGAAGATTCGAATAGAGTTGATGGCGTGTGCATAAGACTGGCGAGATAGGGAAAACCTACGAGCAGCGAGTCAAAATCATCAATGACTGAGAGTGTGCCATAGACGCGGCTGATATGATGCTCTTGAGCCACCTGATCTGCCTCTTGAAAGGCATGTTCAAGTGAGCCTATATCGTTATATCCGAAAATATGGTTATTGATACCGTTCGTCATATCAATAAGTGATGCCGAACTCCCGATCAGCTGGATGAGCAAAACAATACTTATGGCAACATACGTCCCGTAGCGCAGACTCTTCCAGAGCCACACAGGTTGCTGCAAGCTCTGCTGCGAGTTAAACCACTTGAGCGCGCGCGTAATAAACACAGCAATGAAGATGAACGGCCCCGGCACAATCACCAGCAGATAGTGCAGATGAATCGGCGGGCCGTGACGAGTGAGGCCCAGCACCGGCACAATTTGCCAAAGCAGCATGAGCAGCATTCCGCACGCAAGCGGATCGGCGCGCAGATTGCGCCACCAGGTTCGCACGCTGGAGAACAGCTGGCGGCTAAACGCATCGAGAGCATCAAGAAAGGGCACATTTCTCGCTTTGCCTTTGCCGGGAAAATTTATATTCCGTAGCACAGCCCAGACTGCCAATGCAAATCCGCCAAACAGGCATGCTTCTAGAATGTACCGCATGGCTACTAGAAGTTGGAGCAGCGGAAACACCGCCGAGTGAGCAATAGCAGTAGGATCATAAATGGTACCATGCAGATATTTATCGTCGTAGTAGAAAGCATTGAGAAAACGTTCGTAAAATACCCATGCCCTATTGTCAATGTGAGCAGGAGTACTGGTTTTGGCGAAAAGCATCTTGATGTCGTAGAAATGCGTTACTTTTTCCCAGACAAGATACGGCGCGTAGAGAATCAGCAGCGAGGCACCGCCAAGGATGACATCACGCAGGCGGATCGTTTTGGGCGCGAGGAGTATGGCGACGAAAAGTGGAACGATCAGAAAAAGAGTGAGTGAGTGCAATTGGGAGAGAACCCCAAGTAGCAACAGCGCGGGAAAAAGCCAGCCCTTGCGATGCTCCACAACCCCCCAGAACAGAGCAAACAGAAAGAGCACAGTAAACGGTGCAATCAGGCTCGGCTGCCAGATAAAACGACTGAAAACGATTGTCGTCTGAGCAGTCGTATAGAGAGCAGCCGCGATAGTGGCAGCAAGCCGCCCATAATAGCGGCGAGTGAAAATATACGCCAGGAGAACTGCGGCAACATTAAATAATCCCGTCCAGACCGTTGCCCACAAGGGGTTAGAGCTGATTGCTGCCGGGATCATCAAGAAATAAACGGCCAGAGGCGGATTCATTGTATGGATCGATGAGCCATTACTCGTTGCCGGGATCAACCCATAATGCACAGCATCATACGCCATACGAAAAAGAATCGTCTGATCACCAGAAAATTCGGACGTGTCCATCCTGTACAGGCGCAAAAATGCGGCAACGATGACAATAATATAGATTTCCCAGGAGAGCAGCCAGGACCACAGCGTCGCCCATCTGCCTTTTGATGGGCTGACCTCTCCTGTAGATGGCGATTGCCTCGGCGGTGATGTAACATTCATACTAGTAGAATTTCAGCCCTTTCGCGAAAAACTGCTCTTGATCGTTGCAGAAAAACATGCCTCAGATACGCCACTGCTTGAGCGGCAGATAGATCTGGCTATATTTTCTGACCAACTCACCTGACTGCCGTACGATCTGGATACACAGCGGCAGCACCAGGTAGGCCGCGACAACAATGACATAGCCCATGAAAAGTTCCAGTTGTATATCCAGGGCATAGTGATTGACAAATGGTAACCAGAGCGCGCTGAATTCTGGAATATAATAGCAGACCATCTCCAGGTTGTAGTTATTCTGTGTACACACTGCTGGCATAGTCGTATAGAGAGACGTTGACCACTGGTAAACCGCGCCATCGATACAAACCCAGACAGAGAGCGCAAAGACCACGAGCGTAAATAGATTGACAAACAGAGAAGATTCCTTGTAATCGAGCAAACGCACAGCCAGAGCAAATGAGGCCGGAATGGAAGCGAACAGGAGGAAACGCGGTCCCCAAAACACTCCGCCATACCATGCCCACCAGCGCGCATAAACCAGAATCAGTCCGATAACAAAGGCCATCCAGAGTGTATATACTTGATAGAAGGGCACCTGGTTCTCTTTCTGCCAGCGTAAAAGCGTCTTGCGCACTGGTAACAAGAGACCCGGTGCAAAAAATAATATGCCTTTGCCAAAAGAGAGCGTGAGTGAAAGAACGCCAAAGAAGAAAGGATAGCTGAAACCTGGCAAACCGGAATAAGGCATGATGGTCTTGAAGCCGTGATCATTAGCATACCCACCATCAAAAGGATTGCCACGCTGCAGCCAGTCATTTAGCCCGATAAGCGCAATGGCGGGAAGCAGCACCAGTGCATAGCGCAAGCGTTTACTATCTATAATCCGTTTGAGCAATAAGAGTGCCAACCCTCCCAGAGCTGCCGGCGTATTGGCGACCCCAACCGCGATAGCCAGCCAGGCAGGAGAAGCCGCAAAACGCAAATAGACGAGTAGAACACCAAAGCCCACACACAGCGCCGTAAACACCTCTCCATAGAAAAATGCCAGGTGAGCCACAAACATCGAGGCAACAATCAGCACGAGATAGAATCTACGCAAGAGAGCGCGATTGATATGATCCTTCAGCGCTATATATCCAATCAACAGACTCAAAGCAAATAAGATCTGATTATAAACAAGAGTCCAGCTAACGGGATCACCCAGCTTCCTGCCGATCCACACGAGCGGTAGAGCAAAGAAAGGCCCTATGAGGGAATATTTTATATCGGGCACTTTATGCGTGATCAGTAACGTTACAAGCGCCTGATAACGAGTTGTGCCATCTGCTTTCATGTCACGTGGGAGCAAGAAAAAAATCGCGAACAAGCCCACTACAATTAATCCCGTCTCGATAGCTGCACCGAGGTGAGAAGAAGCGAAGCTCACTGCTCGCTTGTCGAACTCCTCTTTCTCCTGCAAGAAACCACTAGCATCGCTATCTGGAATAGCGAAGTTGGTAGGAGGAGTCGCTTCGGGTGAGCGGCTCAAAACTTCTTCCCCTGCCCGGCTACTATCTGGCATATCTATTCCTCCTCTTATTCTTCATTTTCTATGATGCTCAGATACTTACATCCATAAATACAGACGCCAACTCCACGTCAATACTCACAGCATTGGCCAGGAAATTATACGTTCGCTGCTTCAGGCTCAGCTTCGTGTATGGCTACTTCGCGCTTCTTTTCAAGTAGGGAGCGTAGAGTGCTCGGCTCTGCCGATGTCAGCCACCAGATCACTCCTCCGGCGAGCAAGACCAGCAGTGGCTCAATCGGTGCGCGAAAACGCGAACTGCCATAAAAAGCGACACACAGCACAATTGTCAATCCTATCACGAGATAGGCAGCCAGGAGGTCTTTCCACTTCGAGCGTAGAGTTACTATCAGGCCCCAACCAGCCAGCAAGATGATCATAACAGGCGTCGTATTCATCAGATTCCAGAGAATCCGGGACGACAGGCGAGTAGGAAACTCAATCACCGGTAATCCCTGTTCCGAAGTATAGGGCCGCCACATGTTGATGAAATGCAT
>DATGKW010000211.1:0-37288 GCA_035294465.1 Ktedonobacteraceae bacterium
GGCTCGGTTGCGACGCGGTCCAGCGTGGTCGCGGTGACTTTCGCCTGGGCCAGAGGATGCTGCGTCGAAACAAGCAGGTGGAGCGGCTGGCGAAATAGCTCTTTGACAATCAGCAGCTCAGATTGTAGCTGCGGATCAAGAATCAAGCCAAGCTCTATCTCTCCCTGTTCTACCATAGCGATAATCTCATCAGTATGGTTCACGCGTACCTTCAGCCGCACATGTGGATAGCGTTGATGAAACGCGGCGAAGAACGCTGGCAAAAAAGCGGTCGTCAGAGACTCAATACAGCCAATATGAATCGTGCCACGCTGGCCAGCCTGTAACTCGGCAATCCACTGCTGGCCCTCCTGTAGCTGTTCCAGCGCGGTTCTGACGTAGCGCGCAAACTCCCGGCCCTCTGGAGTCAACGTAACACGTTTCTTATTACGCGTGAAAAGGGTGACCCCTAACTCCTCCTCCAGCGCTGCAATCTGGCGGCTGAGCGCGGATTGCGCAACGAGGCAGATTTCAGCAGCCTTCCGAAAGTTCTGCGTTTGCGCCGCCGCGAGGAAATACGTCAATTGGTGAAACTCCATACGTCTTTCTCTCATGCCAGTTGATCTCAAAATGAGATCACTATTATACCAAACAGGTGTTGGACGCATCAACTCACTTCTCATATACTGAAAATGTAACCACATTCTGGCAGTCGATCGGATAGACGAAACACTCAGTGAGGGAAGAGGAGTAAGTTATGACTCAAGTTGAACAACTGGCTGCCTTCGCTGCGCACACAAAGTACGAAGACATCTCAGAGGACGCACGCCAGCAACTCAAGATCCGCATCATCGACGCGCTTGGTTGCGCCATCGGCGCGTTGGATGGTCCGCCACTTAAAATGCTGCGCGCTCAGATCGAAGACTTTGGTGGCAAGCCCCTGGCTACGCTGATCGGCGGGAATAAAACCGCGCCCGACCGCGCAGCCCTCTACAATTCGGCCCTGGTTCGCTATCTGGACTACAATGATAGCTACATCGCCAAAAACGAAACCTGCCATCCTAGCGATAATCTTGGCGCGGTACTCGCCGCCAGTGAATACGCGCATCAGAGCGGCAAGGAATTCATGACCGCTCTGGCACTGGCCTACCAGGTCCAGTGCAGGCTCTCAGACGTGGCTCCGGTGCGAGCCAGAGGCTTCGATCACACCACGCAGGGAGCCTACGCAGTAGCCGCCGGCGTTTCCAGGGCACTGGGCCTTGACCAGAGCAGAACTGCCAACGCTATCGCGATTAGCGGCACTGCCTATAACGCTCTGCGCGTGACCCGCACGGGGAAGCTTTCCAACTGGAAAGGGCTGGCCTATCCCAACACCGCCTTCGGCGCTACGCATGCCGCATTCCTCGCTATGCGCGGCCTGACCGGCCCACTCGAAGTGTTTGAGGGCAATAAGGGTCTGATGGAGGCCATCACCGGGCCGTTCGAGATAGACTGGACGCGAGAAAACCTGGAGGCCGTGCGACTCACCAATATCAAAAAATACAACGCCGAGTTTCACTCGCAGTCTGCGCTTGAGGGTATCCTGGAACTACGCGCGGCTCATCAGATCCGCCCGGAGGAGGTTGAGCACGTCAGGGTCGAAATCTTCGACGTCGCGTATAACATCATCGGAGGTGGCGAAGAAGGAAACAAGCAACAGGTGAGCAGCAAGGAAGAGGCCGATCACAGCTTACCTTATATGGTGGCCGTCGCGCTGCTGGATGGCGAGGTTTCCCCGGCCCAATATACGCCGGAGCGTATCACACGGCAGGACGTACAGAGCCTGCTGCGCAAGGTCACCATCCAGCCAGATAAAGCGTTGAGCGAACGTTTTCCCGCCGAGATGCCCTGCCGCATCCAGATCACCCTCAAAGACGGTCATACACTGAACTGCGAGAAGCGCGATTACGAGGGCTTTCATACCCGGCCATTCTCCTGGGAACAGGCCGTTGCCAAGTTCGAGCGCCTCGCAGCCCCCTTTACCAATAGCGCGCAGCGTACAACTATCATAGAAACCGTTGCACGCCTGGAAATGCAGGAGGAGATGTTTCAATCCCTGGCAGGATAAAAAGAACATTGGCTATGACTAGCGTCCTACGGGGAGGAAGTATGGTCGCCAGATTTGTCAAAGTCAAATAGACAAATGTTAAACCAGAGAAAGAGAGACAACTACTATGAGCGAGCGAGCATTCCCCTTTCTTCGCTTGAACGAACGTGAGGGTAAACCACGCACACGCGGCATTACCGAGATTCGCGGCCCCTACTACACACCGATGGGCAAGCATTACCTGGAAGACATTCTGGAGACAATGGGCGAGTACGTCGATTCGCTGAAATTCGCGGGCGGCTCTTTCACCCTGATGCCGGAAAAGCAACTCAGAGAGATCATCGAGCTGGCTCACCGCTACAATGTCCTGGTCTCCACCGGCGGCTTCATCGAGCATGTACTCACGCAAGGGCCTGACGTAGTGAATCGCTATATCGACGAGTGCAAGAATATCGGCTTCGATATCCTCGAAATCTCCAGCGGCTTTATCACCATTCCTGTCGATGACTGGCTGCGCCTGATCGAACGCGTGCAGCGGGCGGGCCTCAAGGCCAAGCCAGAGGTAGGTATCCAGTTCGGCGCGGGAGGGGCAACCACTGCCGAAGAGCTTGAAGCGGAGGGAACACGCGATGTGGGTTGGGCTATCGGGCAAGCCAGAAGATTTCTTGAGGCCGGAGCTTACATGATTATGATCGAGTCCGAGGGCATTACCGAGAACGTGAAAATCTGGCGCACCGATGCCGCAGCCAGGATCATCGATGCATTAGGTCTGGAGAAGGTAATGTTCGAGGCCGCCAATCCAGAGGTCTTTGCCTGGTATATCAAGAATTATGGCGCCGAAGTGAACGTTTTCGTGGACCACTCACAGATTGTCCAGCTTGAATGTTTGCGCGCTGGCTTATGGGGAACCAAAAGCTTGTGGGGACGCGTGCTCACGTACAAAGGCTAAAGCAAGGGAGAAAGAGCTATGACAAAACGCGAGAGAATGGTTGCCCTGAAGCGCGTTTACGATGAGCCAGCGCCCGGCGATGGCACACGCGTACTGGTGGAGCGACTCTGGCCTCGCGGGCTCTCCAAAGAGCGAGCACACGTGGATGTCTGGCTAAAAGAGGTCGCTCCCAGCAACGAGTTGCGTACCTGGTATAGGCACGATCCAAACAAATTTGCGGAGTTTCGCCGCCGATATGAGGACGAATTAGCTTCGCAGACGGGGCAGGAGGCGCTAACGAAACTGCGCGAGATGGCGAGACAAGGACCAGTAACCCTGGTATTCGCAACGCGCGATACGGAGCACTCCAATGCCGCAGTGCTGCACGACCTGTTGCAGCGAGACACGTAACCAGGCTTGTTCAAGATCGACTCACCCTGAACTGAAACAGGCAGACAAGCTTATTGACAGACAGAGGAGTTTCAGCAAAAATGGGAGGACATTCTTTCATGGTCGATAAGCCTGGATCGGCCATGTTAGCATGATGTTTCGTTGAGTGAAGGATTGTAATGATTGATGTCTGTCTGCTGGGCACCTGTGGCATGATGCCCATGCCGGGGCGCTGGCTCTCATGCGCCCTGGTGCGTCGCGGCTCAAACCTGGTGTTGATTGACTGTGGAGAGGGGACGCAGGTACCCTGGAAAATGCTGGGCTGGGGCTTTCGCCAGCTAGGCGCGATCTGCCTGACACATATGCATGCAGATCATGTGGCGGGCCTGCCGGGCGTCCTGTTCATGGTTGCGCATGCCGGGCGCACGGAGCCGCTGGATATCTATGGGCCGGTCGGCACAGCCTACGTGGTAGAGGGGCTGCGCAGGATCGCCGCCGATCTGCCGTTTCCCGTCCATATCCATGAACTCAAGCACGGGGCGCATTTCGAGTTGCCGGGCGAACTGCACGCCTCTTGCTGTTCTACCGTTCACGGTATCCCGGGCCTGGCTTACCGCATGGAACTGAAGCGCGGGCCGGTCTTTTTACCAGAGGAGGCCCGCGCGCTGGGACTACCGGTTCAGCTCTGGTCGAAGTTGCAGCATGGGCAGATTGTTGAGCATAACGGGCAGACATTTCGCCCGGAGCAGGTTCTGGGTGCAGCCAGGCGCGGCATTTCGCTGGCAATGATCACAGATACACGCCCAACAGAGCAACTAAGCGCCTTTGTACGCGACGCGGATTTGCTCATCTGCGAGAGTATGTACGACAACCCGGAGGATCTGCCCCAGGCTAAAGCCAACGCGCACATGCTGGCTGAAGAATCGGCCAGTATTGCACAGAAGGCAGGCGTACACCAGCTGATTCTGACGCACTTCAGCCCAAAAATCACCGACACAAGCTGGGCGGAGAAAGCGGCCCGGCGCATCTTTGCCAACACACGAGCCGGCAGGGACGGCATGGTGATAACGCTCGACTATCCCGATTAAGGCCGATTGCAATCCGGTGCGGCTAACTGGCCTCAGAGAGTGGCCCTTGCTCTGCTTCTTGATCGGCCAGGAAAGCGCTCGCAGCCTCCAATGCCTCGCGGTCAACGGCCTGAGCACGTCCCGGAGTATCAATCTCCACAAGGCGCGGGCGCGCGGGCTGCTGCTTGAGATGTTCCTCGAAGAAATCGACAAGCTTCTTCACGTAAAGCGGGCGATTCGCAAAGTATGCGCCGCAGTGATCGGCCTCCGGTACCATCCAAAGTTCCTTTGGCTCCTGGGCTGCGGCATAGAGCAGCGGCGCGTCATGCGGATCGACAACCGTATCCTTGCCGCCATGAATAATCAGGATCGGGCGGGGCGCAATCTGTGCGATATCCCGTAGCGGCTCAACCTGGCGGAAATGGTAGCCTGCGCGCCAGCCAAGCAGGTAGTCGGCCAGCCAGGAAAAAGGGGCCGGAGGCAGGTGAAGCGCCCGGCGAACGTTATAATCTACCACGCTCGTATGAGTGGCAAAAGCGCTATCAGCGACAATCGCTTCTATATCTGGTGTGCGCGCGCTGCACATGATCGCAACAGCCGCGCCCATCGAATAGGCCACAACGCCCAGGCGAGTCCCGGGCATGCGCTGCTTCGCGTAATCTACCGCGCCCAGAAAGTCTCCCATCTCACGATAACCAAGCGTGACGGGGGTGCCGACCTCGGTTCCATGCCCATAATATTCAAAGGCCAGGACATTGTGCCCGGCCTGCCAGAGAAAATTGGTGATGCCCAGCGTATCCGATTTACTGCTGCGATAACCAGGACAAACGAGCAGCGTTGTAGTAGCTTCGGGATAGGGAATAAACCAGCCACTCACCATATGTTTGCCGTTGCGCGCAGGAAATACCACTGCTTCGGCAGGCAAATTAAGCTCAAAGGGAGTAAAGGTATAATCGCTAAATGGTGAAAGCTTCTTAGGACGAATTAATGTCTCTACAACGTAAATCGAGACTCCACAGAGCAGACTTAAAGCGCCGAGGGTACCACCCACCCCACCAAAGATGATGTGTTTCAACGATGGACGATGAAATCTGCGCGTTGGAAGGAGTCGCATCGTAGAACCAACCTTTCTAGCGGGTAGCAGAGAAACTGTTCTACTCTAGAGAACGTATGCTGAATGCAGTTTATGCCCATATGAAAATTACGTTCCAGGAAGGCCCAGAGTTAACTGTTCTTAAGGCTCCAGCAGGCACTTCAGCCTGGTAAGGGAAAATGGCCCGCAGGAGATCCCAAAAACAAGGCCGGCGGGCGCTTCCCCCAAAGAGCGCTCGCCGATCTTGCCAGGAAAGGCTAACAGACACAGGGACGGAGGGAACCATTTACCACCCTTGCAGTCCCCGGTAGACTGCCTTCATGAGAGTACCAGATGAATCGTCGCCGTCCAGCGACCAGGCCATAGCTCCTCCGAGGCCAAGCGCTTTGACGTAGGCCATCTTGAGAGCAATTGAGGCAGGATCATCATAGCTCCAAAAATTCGTGCCATCGTAGTACCAGGCTGTTGCGGCCAGCGGGTCCCAGTAGCGCGGCATATTCAACGAGACAAGCTGATTGTAATTCGCCGTGCCGCCTCCAAGTGCAGCGGGTTGCATATTGGGGCTGCTCTGAAAGAGACCGTGATTGACATCAGGGACGTTGGTCCAGCCATGACCGTAGAGCGGAATGCCCAGCACCAGCTTGCGCGCCGGGAAACCGGCTGCGAGAAAGTCCAGCACCGCGTGGTTAATACAGTAGGTATTTGCCGGAGCAGGCGACGGGTCGCGAGGATCGCAGAAGAGCGGAGCATTGAAATCGGTCGGGCCGGTGGCATTCCAGGGGCCATGCATATCATAGGTCATCAGGCTGCCCCAATCCAGGTACTTGCCAATCTGGCCAAGCTGGATATTGTCGTACTTGTCCTGGCCAGAGGGCAGAGCAGCGGTGAGGATATAGTGTTTGCCGGTCTGTTTGCCAAGTGCGTCGAGCTGGTGGCGGAACTCTGCCAGCAAGCCGGTAAAGTTGGCCGTATCCTGCGGGCCATAGGCGTTGCCATTGCCGGGATTGTCAGGATATTCCCAGTCAATATCAAAGCCGTCAAAGATCCCAGCGGCAGAACCGGCACCGCCAGAAGGATCGCCGTCGAGCTGAGGAAGATTCCCCAGGATATACTGATCGATGCACGACTGAACAAAGGCCGCGCGATTCTGTGGCTCTGCCGCTGCCGAGAAATTGGTAGACCAGGTCCAGCCACCCAGCGAGATCAGAATTTTCAGGTTTGGATAAAGCTGTTTCAGCTCCTTGAGCTGGTTGAAATTTCCCGCCAGGGTTTGCCCCCAGCTATCAGCCTGACCATTTACACTCTCGCTGGCGCTGAAAGGACGCTGGTAGTCGGCCCAGGGATCACCCTGACCAGCCTGATCAGTCTCGTAGCATTTGAGATCAGGGCTGATATTGCCAAAGGCGTAATCGAGGGCAGTCAGGTGAGCAGCGGTGCCATTAGCCACCAGGTCTTTTTCCAGGAAACCAGAATAGATACTCCACTGAGTAAAATAAGCAACAACCACATGCTGGTCGGGATTCGCTGCTCCCTGCGTGGTGTGAACAGCCGACGTGGCAGCATGAGCAATGTCGGCAGCCTGCCCGAAGAGTCCCATGACGCTCAGCAAGCCAGCCAGCGCGAGGGCAAATAGATAAGTGTAACGCTTCATTACAGGGTCCCTCTCTGACGTACACAATAGAGATAGCGAGCAAAATGCTCTGTCTGACAAAACAGACATGCAAGACACAAAGAGAAAAAGAGAAGTTTACTATTGTGTAGTATACCTTTAATCAGCCGAAATGTCAAGACATCTAGACCACTATACCAAATTTCAAATTCTGGGATTTCAGTTCTTGCTTGCTGCACGAAATTGCCCCCTGTGTTATACTAGGGAAGCATTCCGACACGATAGTCCTGGCAGCTTCAGAGAGCCAGGAGAGATTTGAAATGACAGGGGAGACCGCGCATGAGCAAAGTTAAGATGCGCTGCATTTCCTGCGGCAAGTGGTTCCAGTCGGCTAATGCTAAAGAAGTGACTTGCCCAGAATGCACGCAGAAGGCCAGGAAAGAAAAGATGGCTTCAAAGGCAGCCCCGCCGGCTGCGCAGAAAACACCTGGACAGGGATTACCGGGCGCAGGCAGTTCGGGACGTCCCGTTGCTCCACCTCCAAAGCCAAAACCGGCCGCGAGCAGCAGCCGCTGGTTTGATTCTCTCAGTGATGTCAAAGTGAGTGAGCCAGAGCCACCACCGCAACGCCCCAGGCTACCGTCCTCCCCTGCCCCACGCGACACAGCCGGAGGACCGGGCAGCTACCGAGGGCCAGGGGCCTATCGCAACGCACCGATGAGCGGGAGTATTGTCGGGGGAATCGGCCAGCGCCCGCGCCTGCCTATGGAAGGGAGCACACCCCCTCGCGGACCACGACCCGCCAGCCCCGGTGAGCGCCGCTTAGAGAAATACAATGCTGAAGGCAGAAGAGGAAGCAAACCACCGGTAGCTCAGAAGAAGCTGCGTCCAGCCACACCATCTAAGCCCAAACGGGAGAAGATTCCGCCTCCTCAGCCTTTCAAGCCTACGCCTGAGCAAATTGCTCAGGTCGAGGCCCGCTACAAAGAGTTGGCAGTTCCCGCCGAATTTGATGGCATTCGTAGCCAGATTGCCCACGAGCTTGCTATCCCTAAGAAGGCTGTCAAGCAAATAGTGAAAGAGTTGCGCGAACGCGAACATCTGCCCAGCTGGTGGGAAACACAAACCTACAAGGGCGACGAGGAAGAAAAAGCGAGGATCAAGGCCGCTTACGAGCCATATCTGCCCGTGCCGCCTGTGGGAATTCACCGTAAGATTGCCGACGAACTAGATCTTAAACCCGGCATCGTTTACCAGGCAATCAAAACGATTCGTTCAGAGATGGGCCTGCCTCCGTACAATGATCCAGAGCTTCACGCAGCCGAGTTTGAAGAGATTAAGCGAAAAGCGCGTGAGGCGAAAGAGGCCAGGGAAGCTGCGAAGGCTGCGCTCGCGACTCAGGCCAGCGAAACTGGCTCAGAGCCGCAGGGCACACGCGAAGAAACGCCAAATGTGCAGGCCGTGACGGCGACGAACGAAGGCGAACAGGTCACCGAGTAACCGCGAGGAAGGATAGTCTAATGGAAGATTGCTTGTTCTGTAAGATCGCCACCGGCGACATTCCGAGTAAGATTATTTACCAGGATCAGGACGTAGTGGCGTTCGCGGATATTAACCCGGTGGCTGAGCACCACATTCTCTTCATTCCACGACGTCACATACCCTCTATGGCCGCATTGACCACAGAGGACACAGAGTTGCTTGGCAAGCTCTTTGCTGCCGCTGTACATGTCGCTCACGATCTGGGCCTGGATGATCCCGCACGCGGTTATCGCTTCGTCACCAACATTGGGCCGCACGCCGGGCAATCGGTTCATCATCTGCACTTCCACTTGCTTGGAGGCCGCCCGTTTAGCTGGCCACCAGGCTAAGCGATGAGAAGTGCTTCTTTTATCTATCCTTCTTCCGATTTGGTAAGCTCTTTGATCAGCGTTTCTCTCGCCAAATCGGAAAGGAAACAGGTTATCGTATGCATATAGCTTTTGACTATACCGCCGGCATACGGCAGGAAGCCGGCATAGGTCATTACGTGCGCAGCCTGCTCGCTGCAATGCTGGCGCTGGATAAAGGAAACCAGTACACACTGATCACCAGCGGACGCCCCACCAGGGAGCGTCCGTTTCCTGCTGCGCCCAATGTGCGCGGACGTGGCCTGCTCATTCCAGACCGCTATGTAAATGTGCTCTGGTATCGCTGGCGCGCACCGCTGCCCGCACATATATTCACAGGACAGGTCGATATCTATCACGGCCCGGATTTTGTCCTTCCGCCGCTGAGCAAGAAGATACGCAAAGTGGTCACGATTCACGACCTGGCCTTCCTGGAACATCCAGAGTATGCCGTTCCCAGCCTGGTCGAGTATCTCAAAAAGGTGGTACCCATCTCGCTTGCGGAGGCTGATGTTGTCGCGGCCGTCTCTCACTATTCTGCGCAGACGCTCATCGAGCATTTTCAGACGCCTCGCGAGAAAATCGTGGTCGTGCCAAATGGCCTGCGCCCACACTTCAGACGCATTACCGATCCCGTGCTGCTTGGAGCTACGGTCAACAAGTTTGGCCTGAAGCATCCGCTGGTGCTGGGCGTTGGCACATTGCAGCCACGCAAGAATCACCAGGGCCTGATCAAAGCCTTTCACCGAGCGCAGAGCGATAAGAAAAATCGCCCGGCCATGCTGGCGCTAGCCGGCGAGCCGGGTTGGCTCTACGACGAAACCAGACAACTGATCGCGGATCTCAAGTTAGAAAAAAAGGTTCGCTTTCTTGGACGAACAAACGACCTGGAATTGTGTATGCTTTATAGCCTGGCTGATGTCTTTGCTTTTCCCTCGTTCTTTGAGGGTTTTGGCGTCCCCCCCCTCGAAGCCATGGCCTGCGGCGCTCCCGTGATTACCTCCAACACATCATCGCTGCCCGAAGTGGTCGGCGATGCTGCGCTCACTGTAGACCCGCATAATATTGATGCACTCGCACAGGCCATTACGCGCCTGATTGGCGATGAAAACCTGCGCGAGGAGCTACGCCAGAAAGGCTACGCGCGAGCCCAGCTCTATACATGGCCCAAATCGGCCCAAAAGATGCTTGATACCTACCAGAAGCTGTATAATGGTGCCACGAATTTTTCTGGCGAGGCCATGACTGTATGAAAATCGGTATCAATACTCTGTTCTTTCGTCACCCAGCAAGTGGGAGTGGGCAATATCTTATCCACCTCTTAAACGCTCTGGCCGAAATAGATACCCAGAATGAATATGTCCTCGTAGGACCTGATCCGCCATCAGAAGAGGTGAAACGGCAAATTCAGGCCCCCTTTAGCCGTCATGTCAAAGGGGTCTCCGGTCCATTGGCGCTGAACCCCAGCCTGGAAAAGATGACCTGGGAACAGTGGACTGGCCCGCGAGTCGCACGTCAACTCGGCGTGGATGTCTTCCATGTTCCACATTTCGCGCCGCCCTTGATTACCGGCTCAACACCGGTGGTCACGACTATTCATGACGTGATTCCGTTGCGCCTGCCGCTCTATCATGCTAAAGCAAGAGCAAGGGTTTACGCCAGCGTGGTCTCCCGCGCGGCACGCAAAGCTACGCTGGTGATTACCGTTTCGCAGCATGCGAAACAGGATATCATTGATACGCTTAAGCTCCCTGCGGAGCGCATTCGTGTAATCTACCAGGCGGTAAGCGACGATATGAAGCCGGTTGAGGACCCGGAAAGGCTGGCGGCTGCCCGCGCGCGCTATGGCCTGGCCGGACGTTATATCTTCTATCTGGGAGGTCTGGACGCGCGTAAAAATGTGCCCCAGTTGGTGCGCGCCTTCTCACATCTCTATCAGCGCCTGGGCGATCCTGGCCTGCAACTCTTAATCTCCGGCAATCCCGATAAACACAGCGGCTCGCTCTTTCCCGATCCGCGCCCGGTGGCCGCTGATCTCGGCATGAGCGGCCAGATTCTCTTCCGCTTTGTCGAGGATGCGGATAAGGCCGCGGTGTACAGTGGCGCGAGCGTTTTTGTCTTCCCCTCGCTCTATGAAGGTTTCGGACTGGATCCGCTGGAGGCCATGAGCTGCGGCACACCCGTCGTTTGCTCAAACCGCACTTCGCTGCCGGAAGTCGTGGGAGACGCTGCTCTCAGCATCGACCCCGACAACCTGCCGGCTATGGTTGAGGCAATGTATAACGTGCTCACCAACGCGGAACTGAGCGCGGACCTCAGAGCACGTGGTCTGGAACGCGCAAAGCTGTTTAGCTGGCGCAAGACGGCCAGAGAAACGCTTGCAGTTTACGAAGAAGCGGCGACCAGAAAGAAGAAATAGACTCTCTATGCGTGTACTCATGCTCTCAAAAGCTCTGGTATCGGGCACCTCGCAGCGCAAGCTGGAGGAGCTGGCCCGGTGCCCCGGCGTGGAATTGACGTTAGTGACTCCGCCCTACTGGCAACACGACAACGGCACGAAACAGACGCTGGAAAAACTCTACACCAGCGGATATCGTATGATCGTCACCCCGATGCTCCTGAACGGCAACTATCACCTGCACTCCTACCCAAAACTGGGCGGGATCATGCGCGAAGTGAAACCGGAAATCGTTCACATCGACGAAGAGCCGTACAACTTCGCCACCTTCCAGGCTATGCGCCTGGCCCACCGCTACAAAGCCCGCGCCCTCTTCTTCACCTGGCAAAACCTCTACCGCGACTATCCGCCGCCATTTCGCCAGATGGAGTTGTATAACTACAAATACGCCGACGCGGCTATTGCCGGCAACCGCGAAGCCGTCGAGGTTTTGCGGCGCAAAGGCTATAAGAAGGCCGCGCATGTGATCCCTCAGTTCGGCTTCGATACTGAGATCTATAAACGCAGCGCTCCACGAGCTCCGCGTCTACCCGGCGCGCCTTTTACCCTGGGCTTCCTCGGCCGGCTGGTCGAAACCAAAGGGCTACTCACCATCGTCGAGGCCCTGACCTACCTGCCCGATTACTGCCAGGCTGTCTTTGTTGGCGACGGGCCGATAAAAGGTGTGCTGGAGGCCGAGGCCGCGTGCCTGGGCGTGAGCGAGCGTGTGATCATCAAGCCGGGTGTACCCACCTACGAAGCGCCCAGGATACTTGAAGCGTTTGATGTACATGTCCTGCCATCGCGCACCTTCCCCAACTGGAAAGAACAATTCGGGCGCACGCTGGCCGAAGCCATGGCCTGCGAAACCCCCGTCATTGGCTCCGACTCTGGCGAGATCCCCCACGTCATCGGTGACGCCGGCCTGATCTTCCCCGAAGGCAACGCCCAGGAACTCGCCGCCCGTGTCCGCCAACTGCTGGACGCTCCCGAACTCTACGCCACCCTCGCCGCAAAGGGCCGCCAGCGCGTATTGGAGAATTATACGCAGGAGCGCATTGCACGGCAGACGTTCGAGGTGTATCAGGAGATGCTGGCGGGCGAGGTCAAATCAGCTAAGTAGCGTCCCAGGTTATAATCTTCAATTTCGGCCACACCTTTTGCCATCGTTCAGCTTTCTTCTCATAAACCTCTTGCGAAACAAGGGCCTTGTTTGGCCTCACGATCATCGCCAGCAAGTCATGCAGGCCATACGGCGCATACACCTGGAACTTACCGTTGCTATACCTGACCCCCACAGAGGTCGCAGTCGTCGGCCATGTATTGATTGCATCTTCTACAGATATATATGGCTTGATGCGCTCGCCAAACTTTTCCTCATACCACAAGTGTACCCTGGCTTCATTGCGTATCTCAACCTCTATTCTCAGATCCTGGAAGAGTGCTCTCCCCTCCCGTATGTAACGATCCTCCGCCTCATACCTGGTGTCAGTATCGAAGTAAACCAGATCACAGTCTTCAATGCCTCGCGTCAGCTCAAAACCATGTAGCTCATTCCATACTGTCTGTACTACAGCACCGGCACCTACATACCAGTTCGGCAGGTGCAAGTCCGGCGCTCTTTTAAGGATCTCAGCAATAGTGCTACTCTTTGCGAGCATACTCTCCAGGTAATCGATCTGAGTTTGCAGATCTTTGTTGAACATGCTTCAGTACTGCCTCTGTTTCCTTCATAGTCCCAAAAACCAGGGGCTTTGAGATTTTCTCTGCGCGGATAACTATTATCAGGAATTTATGGCGCCCAGATCTGCCGCACGCGCTTTACCGATGAGGCTGTAGAGCAGGCCCTTTCGCAGGAAATTGGGCAGGTGGTGATCCTGGGCGCCGGCCTGGATACTCGCCCCTATCGTTTAGCCGGGGCAGAGTATCAAGCCAGATATCTTAAACCTCTGGGACAAGACCTGGTAATATCCGAATGTGAGCGCGTTGCTCAGGCGACCGTTATCCGTCTGCAGCGTAATATTATACTTCTCATGGAAAAACAATAGATGTAGCATCTTGAATATCAGAAGTGAATCGTCCGATTATGTGCCACAGTCTTCACTCAGCATGAGAGCGCTACTAACGGTTGCATAGAACAATTGCAGAATAGAGCCACCTGGCGGAGGATTGACAATATCCACGATATTTCCCTGCGCATCGCGCAGTTGACGCTGCGAATCCGAGGAATCTGCTTCGAATACCTGATTCCCCTGACAACCTATCAGATACTGCCCACCTGCTCCATCGTTGGATCGACGGATATCCTCCCATCCGCTGGTGGGCAGTACCTGCTGATAAAATTGGATAGCGCTCGCTGCATTCTGTCCCTGGTCCAGCCAGACCCATTGATGAAAAACTGTGGGCGCACTAAAAAGATTTAAGATGCCTCCCGGCGATTCCGAAATATCGCGCGAGAACTGAAATGTCACATTATCAGGCAAAGGAATCATATCCGGTAAACCGTGACGATTGAAAAAGGGACTCCGTACGTGACTGGGACTCAAGTAGGCAAACCAGAGCACGCCACATACCAGGCACAGCCCCAGTATGCAGGCAATGATAGTATAAAGGCATCCTTTGCGGTGAACTTGCCGCTTTTGCACTCCATACCCCTGATGGAAAACAAGCCCAGGTTGGAGGGCAGGTTCCGGCGAGGCAATATATCCTGGCTGGTGTGTAGACCCTCCCGGCACGGCCAACTCATTTGCTCCTGCCTCAGGCGTGTTTGCGACCGGTGAAACAACAAGTGATAATCCGCATTGGGAACAGGATGCTGCCTGTGGTTGCAGAGAAGCACCACAACGTGGGCATACACTGGTAGCAGAAGACATGTCTTGATTCCTTTCGCTGAATGTTCCATTGCCACAATTTACAACTCACCTTTTACTCTCACCAAAACAACGTTTTCGAGCTTCCTTTTGTGTAGATAAATGTAAAGCAACAGAAATAGTCAATGGCCCTCTGTAATATACTCCCCTAATTCTCAGGTTTCCTCCCCTGGCCGGTATTCAGATGCCGCGAGTCCAAAGGTCCAGGCAATCGCCTCATCAGCTTTGGTGATCGAGGGAGGAACACGCCGGTAGTATTGCCTCTGGGTCGAGCTGTCCTGCATCTGCACATAGTGGGCTACTCGTTCAGGATCATGCATGGTACGTGAGTCCAGTTTAATCTCAATAAGCTTGCCGTATCCCCCTTCATCGATCACCTTGCCACCTACCAATTCGACAAACCGCTGGGTTCCAAGCCGCTCCCGGATAGCACGCCGCACCTTCACGTTTTGCTCTTTTGTCCAGTCTTCTCTGGTCAGTTGCTCAGGGTGTAAGATGATCTTCTCTATAGAATACTCCTTCTTTCTTGAGGATTCTGGTAAGAGTCTAGCAAGTTCAATTCTGCTTGCTCCTAATCAACGACGTATCAGAACGTGGCCCGCGCACCTGTTTATCCCCAGGGGTAGCGACGAGGATGCGTTGCGTCCCATAGCTTACCCCCCCTATCCCTTGCCGCCTCGATTAACCGCTTCATTTGTTCCTGCGCTGCTTGCTGGATTTCAGGCCCTCGCGGCGCGATCGCGCCGCCAAAATGCTGCAATATCCGGCCTGCATGTAATACGAACACGTCATACATCAGCGCATCAATTTGCACAGGACCCAGCTCACTGACACGCCTGGCGGTCTGCGTGATTTCTACGCAGATGATCTCTCCGCTCTCCACAAAACTCTCGACAGAGTTCAGCTTCACATATCCTCCATTGGCAGTGCCCTCTTTGAGCAAACCGATGATGGCTGCTCTCCCTCTGTAAAACTGATTGGTGCTACAGGCCACCGAGATTGCATCGGGATGATAGAGGTTTGCCAGCGTGGAAAAATCCCGGGCTGCCAGAGCTTGCCAATACTGCTGATATAACGCCGCGCCTTTCGCCTGTGACCACCCCTGGACGCTTTTCCGACCAATTGGTGGGCGTGGCGAAATCAGCCCCCCAACGTGCTGCTTCACCATGCCAGCTTGCAGCAGATATATATCGTAGGTCTGCATCTGGGCGATTCGGGTAGAAAGCTGGGCCTCCACGCAGACCGCTCCTCCGGCTTCAACCAGGCTCTCCACGGCTCTGGATGAAATCGCACCCCCAATCTGAAACGCGCGTTTGAACGAGTCGAGAATGGCCTTTCTTCCTCTGAAGACCTGACCGGTGCTCATAGAGAGGGAAACGGCGTCGGGATGATACAGGGTTTCCAATGTCGCGAAGTCCTGTGCATCGATGGCATCACTCAATTGATAATAAAAGGTCTGTCCCGGTGTGTATTGAATCATTTCTATCTTTTATCTCCATATTGACTGTTTCCAGAGCAAATTGTAGCATCTATCCGTGAATCAGGTACCAGAGACATCTCTGAACATTCCGCCATTTTTGCTCATCGATAAGCACGGCTCTGCGCATTTTTGTCTCTAGCTGCAAGAAACGAGGGTTTTTGATATTTTCTTCGTGCGAATAACTGTTGAGTAGTAAAAACGGTCTACGAAATCTTAAATCCACATTCACTAATGTTATTAAAACCAGACTTTCCGCTTATTATACCATATTTACGACACAGTTTCAGTAGCCAACCACTCCGGCAAAGCAGCAATCGACGGCAGAATCGCGTCAGGGTGTACGTGCTCAAGCAGCGGCGAATCGTTCCCATGCTTGCCCGTTGTGACCAGAATAGCGCGTAGACCGGCCTGCTGGGCACCGCGAATATCGTTTTCAAGATCATCGCCGACCATCACGGCCTCGGCTGCGGGGATGCCGAGCGAGAAGAGAGCCTGCTCGAAGAAGGCACGGTTGGGTTTGCCAAGCACTGTGGCCCGTTTGCCGGAGGCCAGTTCTAGAGCGCGAACATAGGGGCCGCTATCCAGTTGCAGTCCCCGGCTGGTTTTCCAGTAGAGGTTGGTGTGCATGGCCAGCAGGTCCGCGCCTTCCATCAGCATGCGGAATGCTTTATTCATCGTCTCGTATGAGAGCAATTCTTCGGCCCCACCAATCACCACCACATCGGCTCGCTCCTCCACCAGCTCGATGCCTGCGAAATCCGCAACTGTATCGCCTTTCGTCAGCAGCCAGCAGCGTTTGCCGGGATAGCGCTGACGAATGTAGTTCGCTGTGGCAACCGGTGCGGTCATCAGCTGTTCTTGCTCGATAGGGAGACCGATGGCCTGGAGACTTTGAGCGAGCGTATGGCGAGCTGAGGTTGTTGTATTTGTGATATAGCGCAGTGGATAGCCAATTTGCCCTAACCGGCGCAACGTGGTAGCCGCTCCTGGTAGAGGCGACATGCTGACATGGAGCACGCCATCGATATCGAGCAGGATGCCTTTGACTGGCAACATCTGGCCTTCCCCCTGAAAATTGATGAGAAATTTCCTGGAAATGCAGGCGTTAATAACATACTATATCATCATAAGAGAATACAAATACACCGCGCCGTTCTTTAGGAGAGGAGGTTCAATTCCATACCCATTCGCCGGTTCAAACCGTCTCACTGAGTGGTAAGACAAGGGCAAAAACCCCACGTGACCATGACATTCGGAATTGAATGGTGTATAATAGCCGCGAGGATTAGCCTTTGAAAAGGAGCAGGTATGAGTGGTGACATGATAGGACGTGTCATCAAGGGGCGCTACAAACTTATCGATGAGCTTGGGCGTGGCAGCTTCGCGACCGTCTATATTGCGCGCGACACCAAAAATAATCGCATCTATGCAGTCAAAATTATGCATTTTGAATTCGCAGACGATAGCGAGCTTCTGGCACGTTTTCAGCGCGAAGCTCATATTCTCCTGCAATTGAGTGATCCTCACATTGTGCGTATTTTTGATTATGGAGACGATAATGACCTGCACTATATTGTCATGGACTATATAGACGGCCAGAATCTCAAATACCACACCCTGACCCATGGTCCCATGGAACCATTACGCGCGCTAGACTATGCACGGCAGATCTGCGAAGGACTTGACACAGCGTACAAGCATGGAGTCGTCCATCGCGATATCAAGCCACAGAATATTGTTATCAACAGTAAGGATGTCGTCAAAATTACCGATTTTGGCCTGGCTCGCAGCCGGGAGACGGTTACGCTAACCCAATCGAATGTGTTTATGGGAACAGCTTACTATATCCCGCCCGAACAGGCTGAAAGCGGACGTTCTGCGGACACACGATCTGACCTGTACTCGGTGGCAGCGGTTCTCTTTGAACTGCTCACAGGGAATCCTCCCTTTGAGGGTGAGACGGCAGTGGATATCGTCGTGAAACACATGAATGAGAAAGTGCCGTCCATCTGCCGGGTAAGGCCAGAGTTGCCACGCGAAGTGGACCTGTTTATGCAGAAGGCGATGGCGAAATCACCCGCGGACCGTTACAGCACTCCGCGCGAGTTCATTAACGCCATCGAACAATTGCAGCAGCGTGTGCAGGTTTCTCTCTCCGAAATTCATGACCTCAACCTCAAGGAGCGCCATACAGAGGCCGGTGAGCGTGAACAGGAAGAGCAGCCAGGACGCTTCAGGGTGAAACCAGAGGAAGGTTTTAGCAAACAGACACCACCTCCTTCAAAGAAGCAGGCTCGCCTGCTGGTCATGCCAAGTGGCCAGGCGATCTCACTGACCAGAGATTTGATGGTTGTCGGACGCCAGGACCCGGTGCTCGGCATTTTTCCAGAAATCAATCTGGCCGATAAGACAGTGGGTCGGCGCCATGCTTACCTGCGCAATCAGCACGGACAGTTTACTGTCGAGGATCTCAATGCGTTGAACAAGACCCGTCTGAATGGTGAAATCTTAGCGCCATACGAAGAACGCCCCCTCAAGGACGGCGATATTCTCCGTTTTGGCAGCGTTGAGGTACGCTTTGAATTGCGATAAAAGGGTTTGTAGGGGAGCGCGGTCGCAACGCTCCGCTCCTTCAACCAGGAGAGGGTGAATGACATGAGAGAGGATCTCGCGTTAGTAGTCATAACCGCCACAGCGGCGCAAACACCGTTTTACAAGAATTCGTATGTAATAGCGGTTGCAGCCTTAGTTGTAGCGGCCATTATTCTGGGGGTGGCACTCATGCTCTTCCGTAGCAGTGGCAAGAAAAAGAAAGATAACGAGAATAACGCAGCCGGCGCGCCCGGTTGGCAATCTGGCCAACAGGGCGCCGGGCAGTGGAATCCACAAGGCTCTGGTATGCCTGGCGAGAATCCATGGGGCCAGGCGCAACAAGGCGGCTGGGGCGCTCAACAGCAACAAGGCGGCTGGGGCGCTCAACAGCAACAAGGCGGCTGGGGCGCTCAAAATCCTGCTCAACAGCAGCAAGGCGGTTGGGGTGGTCCCGCGCCTGCTCAGGACCCCTGGGCTCAGCAACAGGGCGGCTGGGGCGCTCAAAATCCTGCTCAACAGCAACAGGGCGGTTGGGGCACCCAGCAACCCGCGCCCGCTCAGGACCCCTGGGCTCAGCAGCAGGGCGGCTGGGGCGCTCAACAACAACAGGGCGGCTGGGGCGCCCAGCAACCCGCGCCGGCCGCTCCCGCTCAGGACCCCTGGGCTCAGCAACAGGGCGGCTGGGGTGCTCAAAATCCTGCTCAACAGCAGCAAGGCGGTTGGGGTGGTCCCGCGCCCGCTCAGGACCCCTGGGCTCAGCAGCAAGGCGGCTGGGGCGCTCAAAATCCTGCTCAACAGCAACAGGGCGGCTGGGGCGCCCAGCAACCCGCGCCGGCCGCTCCTGCTCAGGACCCCTGGGCTCAGCAACAGGGCGGCTGGGGTGCTCAAAATCCTGCCCAGCCATCAGGCTCTGGCCAGAACTGGGGGCCAGCAGTCCAGCAATCCCCGGTCCAGAATTGGAGCGGCGCACCTCAGCAGCCAGTTGGGGTCCCAGCGTGGGGACAGCCAGCTCAGCAGCCGGGCTTTGGCGGAAGCGCTTTCGATGCTCCTGCCCCGGATAGCGACCGTACCGTTTTCCGCTCCGGTGGGAACGCGGCAACCGGTATGGCGATGGGCGGCGTAGCTCCTGGGCGCCTAGGCATTATACGCATCGAAGAAGGCAAGGAACCTGGTAGGGTCTACGAAGTGCGCAAAGAGGCTCTGAGCATCGGCCGCAGCCGCGAAAGCGACATTTTCCTGGAGGATCTGGCCGTCTCGCGCTTGCACGCCTCGATCATCAATCAGGGGAATGGCAACTATGCGCTCAGAGACGAAGGTAGCGCCAATGGTACGAAGGTCAACGGACAGCCGGTTAATAAATACCAGCCCTATTCCCTCCAGGAGGGTGATAAAATCCAACTAGGTCAGACCGTCCTGGTCTTTAGCCGGCGCTAAATCCGCCTTATGAGGAGCGCGTGGGACCAACTTTCAGCTTACGGGAAGCAAGAATAGTGCTTCGACTGGGGGACATGCGCTCCACCTGGCAATTGAGGACGTTTCGTCCAGGAGTAGGGTAAGAGCTTTCTTTGCTCTCCATACCCTCGACGTTTTTATCAAAACACGTAAATCAGGAGTACAGAGTAGTCTGTCACTTTGTGAGAGGTGCCCAGAGCAGGTTATGGAACAAGATCCCCTGATTGGTGCAACACTTGGGAATTATAAAATCCTCTCCCCCCTTGGTCAGGGTGGGATGGCTCGTGTCTATCGCGCCATCCAGGAGAATCTTGGCCGGGAGGTTGCTGTGAAAGTCCTTCCTCCCTGGTACGCCGCTGATCGCAATTTTGTGGACCGCTTTAACCTTGAGGCCAAAATGGTAGCGGGACTCTCGCATCCCAATATCGTGACCATTCATGACTTTAACGAGCAAAATGGGCATCTGTATATTGTGATGCAGCTGGTAGACGGTGGCACGCTCAAACAGATGATAGAGACGATGCCAGAACGCCCCGGCGGCATCAGGTCGATGGATCTGGAAGAAGTGAATACGATCTTTAAGCAACTCGCCGATGCCCTGGCCTATGCACACCGCAAGGGGATCATTCACCGGGATATCAAGCCGGTCAACGTCTTGATGGATCAGGGAAATCGCCCCATCCTCTCCGATTTTGGCATTGCGAAAGTACTGGAGGGAACAAAGGAGCTGACTCGTCCGGGCGCGGGCGTTGGTACTCCAGAATACATGTCTCCAGAGCAATGCAAAGGAGAGAGCGTTGACGGGCGTGCGGATATTTACGCGCTGGGCACTATGCTTTTTGAGTGCCTGACCGGGCGCACACCTTTTGTCGGCGATAATTATCCTGCGCTTGCCCATAGCCAGATCTACGAGGATCCACCAGACCCACGACGTTTTAACCCACATATTCCACCGGCAGTTCGCGACGTTATCCTTATCGCCTTACAGAAAAAGCCGGAATTTCGCTACCAGCGAGCTAACTCGCTGGCTGATGCGCTTGAGCAGGCGATTAAAGCCGCCGGCACAAACTCAGCGTATAACCAGCCGTCTCGCGGAATCGAGCATAAGCCCACCAGCCCGCTCTATCCCTGCCCAAACTGCCGACGACCAAACTCTACCGACATGCGCTTCTGCCCCGGTTGCCGCTATGTACTCAATGCCTGTCCCTACTGCCAGGCCCAGAATCGCGTTCGCGACCGCTTCTGTACTAAATGTGGACAGCCGCTCACCGCGATTCGCCTCAGTAGGTAAATTCGTCTGGCTGCGGTGAGGAGATCAGGTTCAAGGTTTTGCGCTGTTGTTCCTGGTGCTCACGCCGCAAAAGGATGCGCTGATCGTTGGAAAGCGCAAGAATCTTGCGGATGCGATCAACAATAACTCGCGGCTGAGTAGGTTTGGTGAGATAATCGATTGCTCCTGCCTCAAAGCCACGAACCTGCTCCTCCAGGCGAGAAAGCGCCGTGAGGACCAGCACAGGCGGGGAAGTTTGTCGTCTGGCCCGCAGCCAGTGCAATACCTCCCAGCCATCGACAGGGCGCATCATCAAATCCAGGACGATCAACTGAGGACAAAATTCAGGAATAGCAGCAATGGCTGCCTGGCCATCCGAGACACCGCGAGCGTCAAAGCCTGAGTGCTTGAGATACACACAAAGCACATGCTGGATATCAGCATCATCTTCCACCACTAGAATACGTGCAGGCCCCTTCTGGCTACCAGAAAACTGCCTCCGCTTTTGCGAAAAATCAGGCTTATCCATCTTCTTTAGCTTTCAACCTCCACAAAGACACCCGTGAAATTCATAAGCTGAGAGTCAGAGCCTATGAGGGACGCCATTCCAGAGGAAACCGAACCTCAGCACATGTACGTGGCGGTGTTTCTTCCGTCCGACGCAGGGTAAATTGGCCGCGAATATCGCCTATGAGATTGCGGATCAGCGAAAGGCCCAGGCCCTCACTACTCTCTTCCTCCAGAGGCTCAATGGGACCCTGACCCGTATCGAGAACATCGACTACAATCTGGCCGTGCTCCTCGTAGCCTCGAATAGAAATCTTGCCCTCGCTCATCCCTTGCATCCCATGCTTCAAGGAATTCGACACCATCTCATTCAACACCAGGGCCAGGATCGCCACCGCACGCGAAGGGATAACTATCTCGCATGGCTCTATTTCAAACGTAACATGCGTCTCAGGCGGGCGCATATTGGCATTGGCCACGCCGACAATTTTGCGCGCAATATCATCAACGCGCGCCTCGCTGACATCCTCGTGCGAAAGTAAATCGTGCGTTGCGGCCAGTCCCTGAACCCGATTGACGCTCTCGGCCAGAATGTAGCGCACGTCCGGCGACTTGGTACGGCGGCGCTGCAACGAAAGGATACCGGCCACCGTAGCCAGATTGTTCTTCACACGATGATGCAGCTCGCGCAAGAGAGCCGACTTTAACTCTAACCCGCGTCGGGTCTCTTCATACAGGCGCGCGTTGTCAATAGCAATGGCGGCCTCGTTCGCAAACGTTACCACCAGCTGCATCTGCTCCGGGCTGAGCAGGTGGCGATGACTGCTATAAATGCAAATACAGCCCAGCACCTTGCGCTTGACCTGGAGGGGCACACAGAGCACCGAATGGATATCCGATGAAACCATCGGGTCCTGGCGCAAAAAACAGCGCTCGTCGCTATAGAGGCAATCAATCGCGCGCGTCGGCTGGCCCGTTTCGACCGCGCGCCCGGCGCAGCACTGGCCTAGAGCCACATGGATATCGCTAACATCGGCCCCATGCAGTCCATAATGAGCCAGAACGTCCAGGCGCTGGGTCGTAGAATCGAGCACAAAAATGCAAGAGCGCTCGGCCCCGCTCAGTTGTACTGCCTGGGTCGTAATAATCTGCAAGACACGATCCAGGTCAAGCGTGGAGGCGATAATACCAGTTACGCGGTGGATTGTCGCCAGTTCATGAACCTTGCGGCGGAGTTGCTCATCTGTCTGCTCGTAAAGCCGTCCATTCTCGCTATTGATCGCAATAATACCGGCCACGACTTCAAGAAAGTTTATCTCTTCACCGGAAAAATCGCGCGGCTCCATCGTCTGCACGCTGATTACGCCGATCAGACGCTCCACGTTACCAAAGAAGATGATTGGCAAGGCCATTAAACCGCGATACTCCGGGCCATAGGCTCGCGCCTCACTGGCGAAAGCGCCCTCAGCCAGAGCATCGCGCACTAACAATGGGCGTCCTTTATCCGCCACCCAGCCGCTATAGCCTTCGCCCAGGCGCTGCACGTAGTGCATTCCGCCCAGAGGACGTGGGCCATTGGTCGCGCGCAGAGTGAGAATGCGCTGGAGCTCGTCGTAGAAAAAGATCGAGCAGAGATCGACTCCCAGCTCCTCCGCTACTTTCTGCGCCGTCACCTCTAGAGTCTGATCCAGATCAACTGCCGAATTGCTGATACTATTGATACGCTGCAATGTTTGCAAGCGGCGCTCCAGGTGCTCCCCTACCTCTCGACGTTCAATCATCACCTGCTCCATAACTCCTTGATAGCCTCTGGTCAGAGCCAGCAGAGCAGCAGAATGCAGACGCAGAAGCAAAGAAAGAGCCTCAAACTGAAGCGCAGGTTGCTCGGCAAACAGGACCTTACATTCGTTGACCAGAGCATCCACACAGACTTGCAGGCCCTGCAAGCGCGTTTCTAATTTTCCCCCCTGCTCGGCCAACGCACGACCGGACTGCTCAAAACGAGTAATGTAGTCGAAGTGATCGCTGTTGATTACCGTATTGAGGAGAAGCCACGCATCGCTTCCTTCTTCTGGGCCAGAAAGCGCCCCTAAAGCCTCTTGAAGCGCGGCACGCAGGCGGGAGACGTGTTGTGCCAGGACTTCCACAACTTCCGCTTTTACAGCGTCAGTCTCAGTGAAGTCGCCCTTGACATGTTCATACACCACGTTTTTGTCTATCCTCTTCTGGCTATCACCTGACTGTGTTGAAGTATAGCATACGAGCGGTCAGGCTGTCTATGCGAATGTGTAGTGGCTATAGCCTATTCATCTACTAGCAGAAACCCATAACGCTCCTATTCGTTTAATCTATGACGAGCATTTGGGACTTTCTAGCACAAGGGGTTGAGTTATGAGATGTATGAACTGTGGATTACCACTTTCGCCTGAACGCGCTCTGGCAAATTGCCCTCGTTGCGGTATGCCTTTGAATGCACTCCAGGGAGCGCGGCAGCAACAGTTTGAACAGGCGAACTGGGGAAATATGGGAGGAGCGCCCCAACAAAATCCATGGGCGCAGTCATCTTCATCCCCTCTGTACAATCCTTTTACACAGCAAAATCGGCCAAGTCAGGCCAATCTGCCCCCCCCTGGAATGAGCGGCTTCGGTAGCACGATGGGTTCGGGGCTACACCAGACGCCTCTTGCGGCCAGGCGTCCATCTCCCCCACCGAAAAAACGTGGAGCAAATCCCCGGCTTCTGTTCATCGTAGCCGGCCTTTGCATCTTTCTGAGCGCGCTCTTACTGGGGCTTGTTGCCGTGCTCGGTTTATCCGGTTCAAGTCATTCTCCGCAAAACACGGCGAATAGCGGCGCAAATACTTCGACGACCAGCAACCCTCCCCTCGCGGGCGCATCGCCTACGACCGCAAGCACTGGCTCGCTCTCTACCCCCACAACCAGCCCGTCTCCCTCGGCCACTGCTACGGTTTATCCGGGTCAGCAGTACATTTACGACGCGCAAATGGCGACAGGGGCAGATCTCCAAACGGCCCAGACGACGACAACGTTCAAAGTGGGCACAACGATGTATGTCGTTTTTAAGCTGAATCCCCTCAGTCAGGGTGGAGCGGTCTGTGTCTACTGGTATCTCAACGGAACACAGGTAGTGCCCTATGCTTTCGCTGTCAAAGGTACCACCCGTTCCAGCTATGCTGACGCGACGTACAATCAGCCGGGCCAGGCTTATGTGCAGCTTTACTGGGCCAACGACAAAAGCTGCTCCGGTCAGGTTCTGGCACAACAGGTTAATTTCACTGTAACCAGCTAATATCATACGGGAGAGGCAACCGCCTCCAGAATACCGGCCAGATGCCTGCGCTCTGCCTCCCCCAGAGGTTGCAGAGGCGAGCGTGTTATACCCCCATAACCGGCTGTCATCTCCAGAGCGGCTTTCAGCCCTGGCACACTATACGTGGCTGTGATGGCAGTATTCGCGGGCGCCAGGAGAGTCTGAAGTTCCCGGGCCTCCGCTAGCTGGCCACGCTCAAATAATGTCTGAAGCTGGCAAACCTGGCGAGGGAAAATATTGGCCAGTGCGGCAACCGCGCCAATTGCGCCAACCGCAAGAGCAGGCAGCAAATAGCCCGCGCTACCCGCAAAAACTCCGAAGCCAGCCGGAACCTGGCCAGCAATCTGCGCTAGCTTGGCCATATCTCCGGCACTATCTTTCACACCCGCGATATTTGGGTGAGCCGCCAGCGCACAGACGGTGGTCGCGTTGAGATCCAGACCGGCAGCGCTCACTGGCATGTTATAAATGACCAGCGGAAGCGGGCTGGCGTCAGCAATGGCGCGATAATGGGCTAGCAGCGCTTGCTCGCTCATGCGCCCTCTGAAATACGACGGTGGAAGCACCAGGACAAAATCAGCTCCGGCCCTGGCCGCGCGGCAGCAATTCTCAATCGTCATCCGCGTTGACTGCTCTCCACACCCCGCGACGATAAGGGCCTCCGCCCCGGCTGCTTCACGTGCAGCCTCGATGACCTGGATCCGTTCATCCTGGCTGAGATGCACCGCTTCACCGTTGGTCCCCATAACTACGTAGCCAGCCAGACCCCCCGTTTGAGCAAGGTTGCGAATATGCTGTTGAAACGTGGAGAGATCTAGCTCCTCATCTGGATGAAAAAAGGTTGGCAGAGGCGGATAAACTCCCCGGCGTAGGGCTGTATGCGCTGGCATCGCTGGTCCACTCCTTTTGCAAAAATAGATGCTGAACAAATTATATCACCAGCCCACCGTCATCATATATATGTTCAAATGAGTCGGTTTATCTGAAGGCTATCAGCACGAGGAGAGCAATTACGATCACACACACGCCAATTACGCTGCTCCAGAGCAGGGTAGCACGGCGGGCAGCGGCGGCCTGCAAAGAGGCAATGCGGCCATTTTCTGCGGGACACCACTGAGAGCGCCGGCAATGAGGGCAGAGGGGAAACAGTTCGTAGGGTTGGTAAAGGCTATTGCCGCGCAGTGGATCACGGATTTCCTTACTGGCAAAAACTGCGTGACAATGCGTGCAGCGCAGGAGCAAATATTCGCTCCAATCCCTGGCACGGCAGGCAGGGCAGGATGAAGGATGCGCAGACCCCTGCGCAGGCCAGCGGTGATGGCAACGCTGGCAATGATAGAACTTGCCCGCAGCAGTTGCTACTGGATCGCCGGCTATTCCACGCAGCATACCATCCCATTTGAGGCTCTCCGCTCGCGCCGACGATAATTGATAGGGTATCCCGTCTACAGTGAACGAAAGTGTAGAGGTTGGCGTCTCAGACAAATCAGGAAAGGCATAGCGCCCCTGCCAGCTCTGACCGGTCCCGCTCCGCGCGCGCGCGGCAGAACCGCCGGCTGCTGACCCTCTTTCAGGCATACCTCCACGCCGCCGGGCATCGTACTCCTTGCGCGCATCAGGATCGCTCAACGTCTGATACGCCTGAAGCAGCCCGCGCATGCGTTCTTCAGCATCCGTCCCTTTGTAGACATCTGGATGATACTGCAATGCCAGCTTCTTAAAGGCAGCCTTAATTGCGTCGACACTGGCCTGAGGATCTACGCCGAGTACCGCGTAGTAATCGTCTGGTGCTTCCATCGGCAAGTCAAACCAATCCTCTATTCTTTGTGAGAAAACCCTCTTATCGCTCTTATAGACGTATTGACCGACAAGAAAGTTGTGTTTTTCTTTCCAAAAGGTACAATATTTTGAGAGGGCGTCCCTATAGTAGCGGTTTAATCATACCTAAAGGAGAGCCATCATGCAAGACCATCCTCACCAGAGTTCTCCCTCTGATGAGCCGGAACACTCTTCTTCTGCCCATGACCACGATCACGCCCATCAACACGATGGTCATGAATACACACATGACAATGCTCACAGCCATGCCCATCGAGACAAGAATCACAATCATAAGCACGAAAGGCACGGGCACGAACACGGCAAAATCGAGGCTGATCTGTATAACAATCGAGCGGGGCTACGAGCGGTCCGAATATCAACTGCCGGCATGCTTCTCGTGGGCCTCGTGCAGATAGTGATTGCTCTTCTAGGCGGAAGCGCCGGTCTGTTTGCGGATGCCCTCCACAACCTGGGGGATGTGCTAACGACTCTGGCGCTCTGGATCGCCTTTGTTCTCTCCAACCGGGCAGCCAACCGACGCTACACCTATGGCTATCATCGAGCCGAAGACCTGGCCGGCATTTTTATCGTGCTGGTAATCATTGCCAGCGCGGCTGCCAGTGCAATAGAATCGGCCCTCAAACTGGCCAGCGGCAATGTACCCACACACATATACCTGAGCATAATCGCGGCAGCCGTGGGCTGCGTTGGCAATGAGGCGCTGGCGCAGTACAAAATCAGCGTTGGCAGGCGCATCAATAGTGTTCCTCTGACTGCCGATGGTCAGCACTCGCAGATTGATGGTTTAACTTCTCTGGCAGCCCTGGTAGGCCTGGTCGGTGTCAGATTGGGTTTCCGGCTGGCTGATCCACTAGCGGGTTTGCTGATTACGCTGGTCATCCTCAGCGTCGTCTATAGTACTGCCTGTAGCGTCTTACTCCGCCTGCTCGACGCAGTTGATCCACGAATAGTACCCACCATCATCGAAACGGCCAGCAGCGTCGAAGGGGTAGAAGCAGTTACCGATGTACGAGCGCGCTGGGTAGGGCATACTCTCCATATTGCAATGAACATCGAGGTGAACGCGGATTTAACGCTGGTCAAGGCTCATGCCATCGCGGAGCAGGTGCGCCACCAGCTGTTCCATGAAATTCAGGGAGTTTCGGAGGTGATCATTCATACCGATCCCAGCTCTTCCAGGGAGGACTATCACCAGGAAATGGCTCACCACTTGCAAGCCGCGCAGAGACCTGTGGTCCACCGATGAGAGCAGGCAAGCAAGCATATTCCGCTATGCCAGAGGGATCAAGAGTCTGAACGTAGCGAATTCAGCACGTCCGCGATTTCCTGACGCACGCGCTCGTTGTGCTTCATTTCGGAGCGCACCTTTTCGTAGCCATAAATGATGGTCGTGTGATCGCGCCCTCCCAGAGTCATGCCAATTTGCAGAAGCGAGGCATCGGTCTCTTCCCGCATGAGGTACATCGCCACCTGGCGCGGCCAGACAATCTCGCGGTCGCGCTGTTTACCCAACATACGTTCCACCCCGACGTTATAGTAGCGGCAAACGCCCTGGAGCACCGCGTTGGCTGTGAGCATGCCCTGGGAGGGAGCTGGCCTGGTGACAGCGTTCCCGTAAACGTTTTCCAGGGCCTGCATAGCCAGTTCTACAGACAACGCGGCATCGTGCAAAGTAGCGTAAGCGATCACCCGATTCAGCGCGCCCTCCAGCTCGCGCACGTTGCTGCACTCTGGCCGCGCCACATATTCAATGACCGAAGTCGGGACAGCAAAACGCAGTGAATCGGCCTTCGAGCGCAAAATTGCCAGGCGATGCTCATATTCCGGCGGCTGAATATCCGCCAGCAGGCCCCATTCAAAACGCGAGCGCAAGCGATCTTGCAGGCTGGAAATCGCCTTGGGAGGACGATCGCTGGTGACAACAATCTGCTTATTCGCGCTATGCAGCGAATTGAACGTATGAAAAAACTCTTCCTCGGTCGATTCTTTGCCAGCGATAAACTGAATATCATCCACCAGAAGGATATCGATCTGACGATACTTGGCGCGAAATTCCTCCGTCTTCTGAAAACGGATGGCGTTAATAATCTCGTTGGTGAACTTTTCCGAAGTCACATAGAGCACATTTAGTCCGCTGGCCTCGCCCATATGCCCAATCGCGTGCATCAGGTGCGTTTTCCCCAGGCCAACACCCCCGTAGAGAAACAATGGATTATAAACATGCCCAGGATTCTCTGCCACAGCCAGCGAAGCAGCATGCGCGAGTTGATTTGACTTTCCCATAATAAAGGAACCGAATGTATAACGCGGATTTAGCATGCTTTCGCTGGCGAAAAAGAGACCCGGCTGCACTACCTGCGGAGCGGCTACACTATTTTTAGCAGAAGAGCCGGAGGGGCTGCGGTGAGCCACCGGGCGAGAGGGAGCCGGAAAGACTGAGTTCGCGCTCACTACTTCCTGCATTTTTATCTGGCGTAAAGAACCTGGGCGATGATTTTTTGAAGCCAGACGTTTGTGCGCCGGGGGAGGCTCGGACGGCAGAGGCGCATCGGCAGCCACCTCGTCTTTCCCTGCGACCTTCTGCAAGACGATAAAGCGCACACTCCTCGGACTGCCCAGGATATCCGTCAGAATTGTGCGAACCTGCTCACTGAAATGGACTTCCAGATGATCTCTAGCAAATGGTGTAGGCGCGCCTATTACCAGCTCGTTTTCGTCCAAAAAAAGCCCCACACTCCCCTGCAACCAGGTAGTAAACCTGGCCTGATCAATTTTTGGATGCAATTGTTCTAACGTCGTTTGCCAGATCTGATTCGCGTTCACGTTGCTGCCCTGATTTTTTCGCTAGTCGGGTGTATCAACCTATGATTTTATGCGTTTTTATTAAAAAGGCATCTCTCGGCCCGTTTTTTCTCAAAAGAAAGATGGGGTACAATCCCTCTCTTGAAAAAACGGCGCAGGAAAAACGTTCAGCCTCGGGCAGCGCTCCTTCGCGTATGCCTGAAAGAGGCAGCGTACACCACGCCATAGGCAGCATCTTTGGTGTAGCAGAGGGTAATGGTAGCACCAATTTCTGACACTGTAAAGACTTCCAACTGAGAAGTACTTACTCGTAGATGAGTACTTTCAGCTATCTATAACAAACGGTGATGAATTTCACAGACAAAAACACAGGAAAAACGATATAATAGGAAAGCTCTGTAGACTCTGGTATACCAGCAGGCACCAAAATTCGTCTTAGCTATTAGCTCAAGAAGTGATAGTCATATATATAGCTCTGGTCGATCTGGGCAATGAAATACATCAAAGCCGGTAGAGTGAAATGAATCGCACCGGCCATTCAGGAGTTTTCTTTATGCAGAGAGTTTTTTCTCTATCGCACGGAGTATGCTGGCTCAATAAACGCCGGAACCTCTATCTGATCGCAGCTTTTCTTCTTGTGTGGCTGCTTTTCAGCGCATGTTCTGGCCTCTTTGGCAGTACAGGATCACCAACGCCAACCCCTTCAACAACGGCTTTGAATAAAATCAGCTGGTGTACAAAACCTTTGATGGTCTTTCGTGACGAAGGCGCCTTCACTCCCACACCCAGTCCAACGGCGAGCGCGACCGGTACGGCAACGCCCTCCAGCACATCTACAGCAACCACAACACCATCGGCAGGCCCAGGTACCCCGTCAACCATTACCGACTGGTCTACAGTAAAAGCAAATCTTGGCTTTACTATCTATTTGCCAGCGACGCTGCCCAGCGGCTCATGCCTTGTCAGCGCCCAGGCGACCATCCATGATCCAATCTTTGGTGGAAGTTTTACTATTGGCTATTTGCTGCCAGATCACGCCTCGTTGAGCATCTCTGAGGCGCCGCTCAAATCACAGAACGTGACCTTCGAGTGCAACAGCACCAGTATTACGACACCGACAGCGACAGCCAAAGGAACGGCGACCGCGGCGACACCCAGCCCTACTCAGACTGCCAACCAGTTGTGTTCTGGCGCAAAAAGCACGACCAATATTGTTCTTTCGGGTCCTGGCCCTGTCAGCGAGCTGCAGAAAACCTTTGACAGCCTGCAACCTGACGTATCCTGGATTCCCGCGTCTTAATACAAAAGAGCGTGAGCCTTCGCGCGGCAAAGAGCCTGCCGGGCGGCAAACTAAGGAGGGAAATATCTATGCAACAAACCTGCCAACAATGCGGAAGCGTCTCAGATGCGAACAGCCGCTTCTGCACCAATTGCGGAGCCGTTCTGGGAGCAGCGCAGGCGCATCGCCAATCCTGGGAAGCACCTCCAGCACAGAATCAGGGGCAGGTGCCACCCTGGGCACAGGCCCAGGGTGGCATGTACCAGCAACAGGTTGGAGCAACTACCCCGAATAGCGGCGGCTCCCTCGGCTTCGGCGGGTCAGGAGACACTCAGGCCAAAAACCTGCTCAAGATCGCTGGCTTCGTTATTCTGGGCGCGTTTCTTCTCCTGATCGTCTGCATTGCCCTGGCCATTGTTATCCCGATTTCGAGCATCCGCCTCTTTTTCATCATCGTCGCAGCGCTGCTCATCCTGATTCCCTGGATCATCTTCAACCGCATCCGACGGGCAATTCGCCGGACAATGGGAGGCTTCCGGCGCTTTATGTAGAAAGACTAGCAAAGAAGAAAAGCCGGACCGCTCGCAAGCGGCCGGCCTTTGCGCCACGCGGTACCTATTTCTCCAACGTACTCTTACTATTTCGTTCGCCATCGTATGAAAGCAGGATCTTTTTCCCGTCGTAGACAGTCTCCAGGTGAACAGGACGACCCCAGATCAGATAGACATGCTGGAGCGTTTTCTCGGCATAGTTCAGGTCGAGTTCCTGGCCCTCAAAGACGTGAACAAGGTACAGTTCGCGATTGCCACGGTAATCGCCATTGTCGACGACGATGTAGGGGCTGCCGAAGTTATTCAGATTGGCCACGATGCTATCGCGCACCTTTTCCCAATTCTTCTCGGTAATCACCCACTCGTCGCCCTCTTTCTTGTAGATGTAGAGGTCCAGATCCTTCACCAGATCCTCGGTCAGGTAATTGCGCAAAAACGAGACATCGTTATCAAGTTCCCGCACCTCAAAGATCTTTTGCAAGCCCATCCCCGGCTTGCGCCCCCACCGTTCCTGTTCCTCCTGCGTGGGATTGTTCCAACGCCGCTCGATGTCCTCAAAGATCTTGAAGCCCAGATAATAAGGATTGAGCGAAGTCGGGGAAGGAGAGAGCACGCCAGAGTGCAACTGCGCGAATTCGATGGTTTCGGAGTCGGAGATAACGCCAAGCTCGCCGAGTTTGCGCATAATGCGCGAATGCCATATTGATGCCCATCCTTCATTCATAATCTTTGTTTGCATTTGTGGCACGAAATATAACATTTCCGTGCGCACAATTTCAATGATGTCCCGCTGCCAGGGCTCCAGATTGGGCGCGTACTGGGCAAGGAAGAGCAAAACGTCCTTCTCAGGCTTCTCCGGGAATTTTGCAGGCCTGCCAGGGCGACGACTGCGCTCCTCTTCGGCCTTGCGCTCGCGCCGGTCCAGGTTCCACAGATCGTCGTAGATACCTGGCGATTTCGCTACACGCTCCTCCGACTTCTCCGGCTTTTCCTCGCGGATGAGCAAGTTATAATCTACATGCTCCTGGATCGCCAGCACTGCGTCGAGAAAGCGCTCGACCTCGGCTTTCCCGTGATCGAACTCGTACCTGGCGATCCGCTCAGCGTGAATGCTGACCTTGTCAATCATGCGTCGCGAAGTATGCTGGAAGTACGCATTGTTCTTGAAAAAATCGGTATGCCCGAAAACATGCGCTGCCACAAAGGTATTTTGCAGGAGATTGTTCATCTCCATCAAGAAGGCGTAGCTTGGATTGGTATTGACCACCATCTCGTAGATCTTGCTCAGGCCAAAATCATACTGCATCTTCTGCCGGTAATACGCTTTTCCATGAGTCCAGTGGCTGAAACGGCCTGGCAGGCTATACGAGGCAAACTCGTACATAATGCTGGCGGGCACCAGCTCGAAATGCGTAGGGAATGGGTCTAGCCCGAATTTACGCGCCTCCTCCCAGGCATGATCTATCGCATCTCGTAACCGTTCGATATCGCTCTCTGCCATCAGGCACACTCCTTCAAGCGCCACCTGGAGCCGGGCGCCTGTATCGAATGAGCGATTCCACGAACCGCCCTGAATTCGTCTAATTGCTCGGTACGGCATCACCACGCTGCGCGAAAAATTTGCGCAACGCGGGATAGACCTCTTTTTTGTCTGAGATCGTCACCGCGAGAAATTTTTTGTCGTTGATCTTATTATAGGCTGACATCAACGTGCTGGGTGAGCGGTAGTGCCCCTCGCGAATCTCACCATAGCCAAAGATGTTGCACTGCTCCATCAGCTTATGCACCAGCTGCACGCAGCGGTCGTTATCCCAGGGCAGGTTGTCTCCGTCGGAAAAATGGAAAGGATAGATGTTCCAGTCGTCCGGGTTGTAGCGCTCCCGAATGATTTGCAGGGCCAGTTCATATGCAGACGAAACCTGCGTGCCGCCGCTCTCTCCCTTGTGGAAGAATTCTTCTTCGGTAACCTCTTTGGCCTCGGTATGGTGGCTGATGAACACGATTTGCACGTTATTATATTTTGTGCGCAAGAAGCGTACCATCCAGAAGTAAAAACTCCTGGCAATATATTTCTCGAATTCCCCCATTGATCCGCTTACATCCATCATCGCCAGCACTACCGCGTTTGACTGATACTTAATCGTCGGCTCCCACACCTTGAAGCGCAGATCCTCCGATTTGATATCCTGGAACCTGGCCTCGCCTTTGGCCGCGTTACGCTTCATGTTTTCCATAATCGTGCGCTTTTTATCGAGATTGGTCAGCGGGCCTTTTTTGCGCACATCGGTAAAACGCACAGCTTCAGTCTCCATCTCCTGCTGGCGTTTCTGCTCCAAGTTGGGCAGGCTGAGATCCTCGAAGATCATAGAAGCAAGCTCTTCCATAGTAATCTCGGCCTCGTAGTAATCGTAGCCTGCGTCTTTGCCAGCGTCGCCCTTCTTGCCCTTACCGGAGCGCGGCTCCTGGGCAATAACATCGCCAACTTTGCTCTTGCCATTGCCCTGTCCGGCATGCTGCTGGCGCCCAGGATCATAACGGAAGCGATATTCTTCAAGCGAGCGAATAGGAACACGAACAATTTTCTTGCCATCGGAGAGAATAATGCTCTCTTCGCTCACAATATCGCCGAGGTTTTTCTTGATCGCCTCTTTAATCTTCTCTTTATGGCGCTGCTGGTCGATTTGCCCCTTGCGATGGAGCGACCAGTCGTGTTGCGATACGGACATTGCGCACACCTCTTCTATCCGGCGAACGAAGAACGCTCCTCTATCCGTGAAGCTTCCTCATTCTCCTCCGGCTGATCAGGAGGCACCTGCAAAGTGCCTCCTGCCTATGCCTACGTTCGTTTAGCGGTTCAGCAGGCTACCGGTATAGCGCAGGATCTCATTGGCACAAACGTGGCAATAACCATGCTCAGACATCAGGCGATTGACCACATCGTTGATCTTGCGCAGCTGTTCCGCGTCCGGCGTGCGCGTGGAGGTGGTAATCTTTACCACGTCGCGCAGATCGGCGAAGAGCTTTTTCTCGATAGCCTCCTTCAAGCGCTCGTGGCTCGTGTAGTCAAAAGTCAGACCTTTGCGGGCCAGCGAGGAGATACGAATGAGAATCTCTTCGCGGAAGGACTTCTTAGCCGTTTCAGAGACGCCAATTTGCTCCTCTATCGAGCGCATCAGCTGCTCATCTGGCTCCATCTCTTCATCAGTGATGGGGTCACGCAGTTTTGTCTTATTACAATATGCTTCGACATTATCCAGATAATTATTGAGCAGGGTGCGGGCCGACTCTTCGTAGGAATAGACGAAAGCTCGCTGCACCTCTTTTTTAGCCATCTCGTCGTATTCTTTACGCGCTTCGCTGATAAAGTTCAGATAGTGCTCACGCTGCTCGCGTGTAATGCTGGTATGCTGATCGAGTCCATCGCGCAGGGCGCGCAAGGCATCGATGGGATTGATACACGTGGTATTTTGTTTCACCAGCGCGCTGGAGAGGCGGTTGATCACATAGCGCGGAGAAATGCCATCCATGCCCTCGCGCTGCGCTTCCTCCTGCAATTCGCGCACATCTTTCTGCTTGAAGTCCTCCATATCTTCGCCATCGTAGAGCTTGAGTTTCTTCATCAGGCTCATACCGGCCTTCTTCGATGGCTCCAGACGGGTCAGCACCGCGAAGATACTGGCGATGCGCAGGGTGTACGGGGCGATATGCACATTCTGCAGTGAGCTTTGCTTGAGCAATTTCTCGTAGATCTTGATCTCGTCCGAAACGCGCAGGCTGTACGGCACTTTGACCAGGATAATGCGGTCCTGCAATGCTTCCGATTTCTTGTTCCCTACGAATGCCTGATATTCGTGCTCATTGGTATGGCTGACAACAACTTCGTCAGCATAGATCATGCTGAAGCGCCCGGTTTTAATATTTTGCTCCTGGCTCAATGTAAGCAGCACATACAGGAACTTCTCATCGGTCTTCAGCATCTCTACAAATTCCATAATGCCACGATTTGCAATATTAAGTTCGCCATCGAACCTATATGCTCGCGGATCGCTTTCTACCCCAACTTCTCCAATTGTGGAGAGATCAATACCTCCGACTAACTCACTGATATCCTGACTTTTAGGATCGGACGGAGTGAACGTGCCAACCCCCACACGATATTTCTCACTAAAGGCGATGCGCTTCACTGGAACTTCCTCGATGCGCCCCCTGTATTGCGTATCCACCATATAGCGGCAATGAGGGCAAAGGTCGCCTTCAATGTACAGGCCAAACTCGCGCTCAACTTCCTCGCGCAGTTCCAGAGGGATCAGATGCAAAGGTTCTTCATGCATGGGACAGTCTTTAATCGCGTACACCGCCCCCTCTTCCGTACGGCTATACGCCTCCAGCCCACGTTTCAGCAGGTAAACAATGGTAGACTTACCGCCGCCTACCGGCCCCATCAGCAGCAGGATGCGTTTGCGTACCTCCAGGCGTTGAGCGGCAGAGTGGAAGTACTCCACGATCTGCTGGAGAGCCTTCTCAATGCCAAAGATCTCCTGAGAGAAGAAGTTATAGCGTGGCTCCCCCGTCCGGGTGGTCTCGACCCCGGCATCCATGATCATATGATAAATGCGCTCGTGAGAAAGCCGGCTCACATGCGGTTTCTTGGTAGCAATCTCAAAGTACTGGGCAAAAGTTCCTTCCCACTGTAACCCACGTTCCCGGTCTCTATATTCTTCTAATCGCTTCACCAGATCCATAGGGTCACCCTCTCTCTCTATGCTGTTAGTTAGACTCATCCCTGCCTGGGCGCTAACTGCTGTACAACGCACTAGAAAAGTTAACCATAAAGGCAAACAATTATGTCGCTGTCCTTGCGTTGCGCGTAGAACTCACCTGTGAGTTTAAAGGGCCGGTTCTGCTCGACATGTCGAGGCAGAGGACCAGCCCTTTACTACGTCGCAGAGATCTGTTGGTGATTGTGATTCATCTCCTGCCCGTTACGGTTGCTATAATACGTGCCGTTTACAACCTGTATCTTGCGCTCTCTCCTGAAGATGACGGTAATACGTATACTATGCCTTCTTTCGCAGGTCCGTTAGAACATCATTGCTCTCCAATTTGGTACAAGAACCCAACAAATTGAACAAAAAGACCTGCCTTAAAACGTCCTTGCTTAGTCTTAGAATACCAGTTCAGGCGAGCGAATGTCAAGGGTATTTGAGCCTGTAGGCAGCGTTTTACGAAAGCTATTTGAGCTTTTTTTTCCTCTTCTTTTTTCTGACGGAGAAAACGGTCGCAATCTCTTGAGCGCGGCTCTATTCGTCGGATCGCTCGCCCATCGAGCGGAGCAATGGGGCGTTCCTGTCAGGAGTCTGGCTGCTCAAGTCGGAATCAAAGGGGCTTCAACCAGCGGAAGTGTAACCTCGATGACGGTGCCATGCTCATCAGCGGAATGGATCGAGATCCGCCCATGAACATTTTTCACGCGTTCCCACATTCCGCTCAAACCATAGTGGCCTGCTGGACTCTCATAGCTGATTTCATGCTCCTTCTGGCGTTGGCAGAGGTCAGCGGGCAGGCCAACGCCATCATCGGTGATTTTCATGAACACATGTCCATCACGGCAGCTCATATGGAGCAGGACATTGTGCGCCTGAGCATGCTTCTCAATATTTGCCAGAGCTTCCTGTCCAACCTTCCAGAGCGCTTCCTCGATTGGCTCAGGCAAACCCTCAATGTCGGGATGCAGATCATAAGAGACACGCAGGCCGACCCGCTGGGCCATCTCGCGCGCATAGCGGCTGAGTGCGCGACAGGCTGGCTCGCGTTCCAGCGCCGGCGAACGCAAAT
>DATGKW010000212.1:0-9341 GCA_035294465.1 Ktedonobacteraceae bacterium
GCCCGGCACCAGTGTCAACGATGTACCCGGCTCATACTGCCCAAACCAGCGCCCCTGAAAAATAACCATAAAAGGCCCGGGGAAAAGCTCGCTCGCCGCCGGAGCCGGCACCGAGAGCTGCCCGCTCGCATACATCTTCGCAGCGAAGAAATAGGCGCTGGCATCATAAATATGCGGTTCACCATGATACTCCACCAGCGCGATCCACACTACATATACCAATGAGCAGCCCAGCCCAATAAAAGCCACCGGATGCAGCGCCCTGAAAAGCCTGACCCTCGCCACCCTGAAAAACCCGAACCTTTCCTCAGTGAAACGCCCGCCACGTCTCCCGCTTTTCCCCGCCCTTGCCAGCATTCCGACTAACGGCATAGAGGGCCGCTTCAGCGGCCCTCTATGGTAGCTCTTGAGATCAGGTTGTTGTTCGGGTTCATGCTGTCTTTCGGAGGAATGATACATAGAACGTTTCTGCCGTGCAGCGGACCAGCGTGCTCGCGCCAGTCCGATACCCGCCTCAACAAGCTGCACTGCCAGCAGCAGCGAAACTGCCCAGAGCAGGATGCGGACCAGCGTGTCTATGACCATAGCCGCGAAGGGTCCAATATCCAGCGGGAAAAAGGCGCTGGCAATAGTTTGATCGGTATCCAGATTGATAACAGTCACCAGGCGATCATTGCGATCAAGCGTAATTTGCAAGATAGTCCCGCTGCTCACTACGAGATTAAGCGACATGGGTGTTTCGGGCCGCTGGAGTTGCAGGCTAAGATGAAGCGGCGACGTGTTGGGAAGAGCTATCCGTTCGCCGTTGCCGGGCCAGGGAACGCTCCTTATCTCGCGCCCGCCCGCCTGGACTACCAGATCGCGCCAGCGGCTGGTTCCATCCAGGTCGCGCATCCAGGCTTGCAGACGATAGTAGGGCGAACCGGCAATCTGACTGAGGTAGCCCGTATCGAGATCCAGATTGTTCGTGCTATCCGAACCGTCGATCTGGTATTCATGCACCAGCGGATTATGCGGAACGAATTGCAGACTTTGCAGCCGGTTAAGCTTGCCCAGCGCCAGCCTGGTGCTGCCCACCGTCAGCGTACCCACGCCGCGTACTACATCGATCCTCACCGGCAGCGCCACCTGGTAACAGAGCGCATCGATCAGCAGCAACACGGGTATCAGCAGAAGCGCCACCAGAGTTGGGCGCGGCACACGCGACAAAAGGCGTCTCAACAGTCTCACAATCTCCTTGTGTTCCCTGAAGGTTCATCACGCAAAGCTTCATGACTGCTTTACACTTTATCATACGCTACCTTGCCAAGCCTATCGTCTGGTACCCGGAGAGCGCCTGACACCTCCTTCATTGCGACGAATGCAACTATCGGCAGAGATATCAGGTCAGGAGAAAATTCACAGCAGACCTCCTTCCTATCGGTACAATTTAATGCACGCGATTTCACTTCTCACGAGCCTCAGACACCTGGGCAGGAGCAACCAGGTCAGGAGGTGTTTTCTCAAGGAAAGTTTCCTCTCTTTCCTGACAGAAAAGCGGACAAGAAGCGGAGTAGGGACCCGTATGCCCAAATTATTCGCTTTTCCATCTTTTCTCAAAGATTCTTTATAAGGAAAGTTTTCCTTTTTACCTGGTAAACAACTGTCATAGAAAGAAGAGCGAGAGCCAGTAGACCTGAAGAATTTTTTATACCAGGTGCATTACTGCTAAAAAGCACCATTTTTAGACTTGACACGGGGGCGCTCTTCCGGTATTCTTTACAGAAAGAGATTATTTTTCTTTAGTAAGGAAAGTTTTCCTTAAACAGCATACGCCATCGATCTTTGCCAGAAGTAACGTATGAAGAAGGATCTTTTGTCTGTGAACGTTCGCTTCGCAAACAAGGAGGTTGCAATGAGGAAAAGCGCGATCAAATTACTTCTTGCGATCACAGTCACTCTCTTAGTAGTCGGCGGGACGCTTTTCAGCCAGATGGCTTTAAAGGTGCAGGCCGCCGGCTCAGCGTGTAGTGTGACCTACACAGTTCAGAACCAATGGCCCGGCGGCTTTACAGCCAGCCTCAGCATTACGAATCTTGGCTCAACAGCCCTGAATGGCTGGACATTAACCTTCAGCTTCCCCAGCAGCCAGCAGATTACTCAGTTATGGAACGGGAATGTCTCGCAGAGTGGGGCAAGCGTGACCATCACCAACGCGTCTTACAATGGCCAGGTGCCGGCGGGCGCGACAGTCAATCCCTCTCCTGGCTTCAACGGCTCCTGGAATGGTAACAATCCCAATCCCACTTCGTTTTCCCTCAACGGCACACCCTGCAATGGAAGTACGCCAACTCCGACTCCTACTTCCACCGGCCCGACGCCAACTCCCACGCCGACTTCCACACCCATAACTCCCACGCCAACCCCTACTCCTGGCGGTGGAAGTCCTGAGCCAGCGTGCGCGCCCGGTCTGCCGCCCAACACGGGAACGAATTATCCCACGCCCAATGATCCGTATGGCTTCGGGTTTTACAACCAGTCGATTATCGGCTGGGAAGGCAACACCTACGCGCCTTTCGCCTATCTGAGCGGCTCGTTCTTCGCGCGCGGCGTCACGGCCAGCACGTATACCGATAGCGCCGGCAACCGCTATTGCGGCCAGATGTATTCTTTCGGTGTCTATACCTATGGCCTGAACGGCAGCGCCCCTCCAGCCGGTTCGGTCCAATGGACGATGGATGACGGCTATCTTCCGGCCCTGACCACGTCCTTCACGCGTGGCAGCGTGGCGATCTCGATCAAGGACTTCGCCGATAAGGTTACAATCAATGGCAATCCCTTTGAGCTGGTCTACAGCCGCGTCGCCATCACCAACAATGGCTCTTCAGCAGTGACAGTGGACCCGCAGCCTTCGTCCGGCCTGACCGCGCTGAATAGCGTCTCGAATACAGTTGCGGCAGGGCAGACGGTCGATCATGATTACGTGGTCGCGGTGGACAGCTTCGGATCCGGTCTGCTGCTGCCCTCCGGCTCGGCGCTGGTCAGCGCGGCTCCCAGCCTGGATACCGCCTATAGCCAGATGACATCGTACTGGAACGGTCGCCTGGCCGTTATTCCCACGCTCAGCCTGCCCAATCTGACTCTGCCCAATACGGGCCTGAGCAATCCAGGCACCGCGCTGGATAACGCCTATAAAGCCGCGTTTGTCTACACGCGCATTATCCAGGTGGGGACCGCGCCCTATAGCGGTGCGAACAATTACGACGCCGTCTTCAACCACGACGCGCCTGGTATCCTGGTCAACCGCTTCTTGCTGGGCGATTTCCAGGACGCACACAGCCTCTTGCTCAATGCACGCGCCTCGGAGGCCAATCCCTATTACTTCGATGGCGTACTCAAGACGCCGTGGGCCTGGGCGGTCTACCTGTACGAGACGAATGATACCAGTTTCGTCAGCCAGTACTTCCACGACGACGCCTCCGGCCAGGGTCCCTACGGCCCCAGCCTGTATACCATGATGCACGAGATTCCTTCTCATCTCAATAGCGCTGGCTACATCGGGGTTACAGGTGATAACGACTCCTCAGGAACGTGGCTCTTCGATGACTACTCAGCAATGCTTGGGCTGGCGTCCTACAAGTACATCGCCACGCGCATCGGCAATACCAGTGAGGCAACCTGGGCGGATCAGCAGCTAACCGCGTTGATGAACAACACCAACGCTGGACTCGCTGCTAACCAGGCAGCCAACAACTTCAGCTATCTTTCCTGCGAGGTCAACGTGCCGGATAGCGCTGATCGGTGCAGCCAGCCGACCGACTCGAACTGGGCTGCCAATACGTTCTTCGGCCAGGACCCCTGGGATCTGATGCTGATGGGCGGCAATCCGAGCGGCCTGATTGGCAGTCCAACGCAGGTCGATAACACCTACGCCTTCGGGTATGGACGGCTCCAGGGGGTACTTCCTTATCCAACCTGCGGCGCGTTTACGGGCTATAGCACCGCCTATAACACCGCCTACGCGCAATCCAGCTTCCTGGGTACGAAGTATCGCGACCTGGCTCTGACCAGCTATGCCTGGCAGATCGCCAACACGACTAACGGCCCGAACGCCTGGTGGGAAGCCGAGTCATCGCTCAGTCCAGGCAATCCCTGGGCAGGCTCGCACGCCTCGCCGGAGTTCGGAGCGATTCCCTATGCCTGGCCACTGGCGGGCCAGACACTCGCCCTGATGAACGCACTCGTCGCGGAGGGGTTCACGACAACTTCCGGCGGCTCGTCCTTTAGCTATACACCCGCGCTCTACCTCGGCAACGGCATTCCCGATACCTGGATTGCCAATGGGCAGACCATCTCAATGAGTAACATTACGGAGAACTATAACGTGAGCAGCGGCCAGCGCGCAACGTTCGGGGTAAGCTTCAGCACCAGCCTGAACAGCAGCAACCAGCGGGTCGTGACCGTGACGCTTTCTGGCACGCTGCCCAACGGGTCGATTCAGATCCGGCTGCCGGCCTTCAACGACATTGGCGTCTCGCAGGTTCAGGGAGGCATCTATAACGCGAGCGCCCACGCTGTGACGGTGACACCGGGTACAACCACGATCACTGTGACCCTCGATAGTTAGTGGAGAATGAGTTGAGCCAGCTTTGCCCCGCAAAAGCGTGTTCGCACGAGCGGGCCTGGCTGGCTCAGCTCATCGTTCTGGCCCATCTTTTCATTACAGGGAGGTACGCAATTGATGTCTCGAAGCAAACGGAAGGCTCTCCTTCTCTCCTCGTCATTCTTTGTCGCTGTAACCCTGTTCGTCGCGAGCTTTCTGCTGCTCAGTTCCCCGGTCCTCACCGCGCGGGCAAGCAGTGGGGCTGCGCCGGAGCAGAAACTCTATACCTACATGCCCCTGCATCACGTCGGCTCCAAACAGGCGCTGACGCGCGCGCAGATAGCCAGCGCGGCTGTAGCTATGCCCACCTGGTCCTCCTCGTTTAGTTATCAGGGCCAGAATTACCCGTACACCATTCTCGGCACGAATCCCAGTCAGGGATCACAAACGACGACGATAACGGTCAATCTCGTGCCGATCTCATTTACCTTCTCGAACGGGCTTGTGATCAACGGCAGTTCGGCTGTCAGTGCTCTTGAGAGTTCGCCGCTCTTCTCAAACGCGAGCTTTGTCAGCGGCAATACTCAGTACGTCGATGCCATGCAGCGGGCCGCGTTCTGGCAAATCGTTTCCGCGACCAGCCCGAATTATCACGTGCTGCTCACTCCGGTCGTGCAATCGACAGTTTCGCTTACCGTCGGCTCCAACGGTTCCGCGACGCAAAACGGTAATACGGTGACAGGTTCGGTCGATATTGGCTGGCTTGGTCCAACTCTGGACAACCTGGCCATCAGCGAGCCTCCAGCAGATTTTACCATCTTCGTCGTAATCAATACGGAAGGCACAGAGAACGGCCAGTGCTGCTACGGCGGCTACCATACGGCGATCACCGACAATAGCGGCAACGTCCATATGTATGCCTTCGCGGATACCGACGCGTCCGCGGGCAGCGCCTTCACCAATTTTGTCGCGTACAGCCATGAGATGGAAGAGTGGGCCAATAACCCGATTCTCGTCAATACCGTGCCTTCGTGGGAATCGCCTCTCGCCCCTCAGTACGGATGCAGCAACGCCTTAGAGGTGGGCGATCCTCTGGCCGGCTACGGGTTCACCGTGAATGGCTATACTGTGCAGGACGAGGCTTTCTTCTCCTGGTTTACCAAGTCGTATTCGTCGCTGGGCTACCAGGGGCAATTCGATTACCAGGCGCGTTTCTCCGGTCCGGCCCCGGATTGCAATGGAAATCCCCCGCCGACGCCTACACCGGGTCAGCCAACACCAACGCCGACGCCGGGGCGTACTCCAACGCCGACGCCTACGAGCACGCCAATCCCAACTCCGACAGCCAGCGCGACGCCTCCAGGTGGCAGCGCCTGCGCGGTTAGCTATGTCGTGCAGAATCAATGGCCCGGTGGCTTCACGGCCAGTCTCACGATTACCAACACGGGATCGACCGCGCTCAATAGCTGGACGCTAACCTTCACTTTCCCCGGCAGCCAGCAGATCAGCCAGCTATGGAACGGCAACGTCTCGCAGAGCGGCGCGAGCGTGACTATCACCAACGTTTCTTACAACGGCCAGGTGCCGGCGGGGTCGGCGGTCAATCCCTCTCCCGGCTTCAACGGCTCCTGGAATGGTAGCAATCCCAATCCCACTTCCTTTAAACTGAATGGAGTTGCTTGCAGTATCTCTTAGTGCGGCCAACGGCGTAGGACCTTTGCTGTATGCCGTTTCCCCAGGGTCCAAATGCCTCCTTGATGAGAGCAGGTTTGTCCTCTCTCATCAAGGAGACATCGTTGAAAGCGGCTTGCAGTCTGCTCCAAACCTCCGACATAATTTGTGATTTTCGATGGAATAGTTCTTTTACGAGCGCGGGTAAGGAGTTGCGCTGCTCGGTACGGAGATACTCACTGGCTGGTCGAATTTACTAAAATTCAACTGGCCCTTCACGTCTACCGGCACGGAACTCGAACCACTCGTCTGTAAACCGGCTCCCTGCGCGAGCGCCTCTTTATCGATCTGGGTGCTTGCATCAACGCTCATCCGATAGAGATAGGAGGTCGCAGGATCGATCCAGAGATCCACCGTACCATTTGTGATCCGATTCTGGTTACTCTGCCACTGGGACGGGAGCATCCCGTTCAATTGCGAACTTAGCGTGCTCATTTCCTGCGGAGTAAGAGTAGCTGTAATATGATCCAGTTTCTTACTATTGACGGTTTCCAGCCCTTTATCTTGCAATCTGGCATCTTGCATAGCAGAGAGAAGTTGACCCATACTCTTTGGCAATCCCTGAGAGAGATATTGCTGGGTATTGCCAGGCAGGTTACTGACGCTTGTCTGGTACCACGGGCCCGTTCCTCTCTGAGCATAGACAGTCTGTCCCGTGCTTACGATAGTGGCATGGTAATTAGGACTACTCGACAGATCGATCTTCGTCTCGTTAGAACGCGCAGCATCAGCCGTCCCGTTGACACTATACGTGAGACTGCTGCTACCGGCATGAACAACCTCAGATGATGTAAGATCAGCATGAAGCGAGTTGAGTTTGATCATCGCATCTGCGCTCTTCTTGATCGTCTGCGATGGTGAATTCGCTGCGCTTACGGTAGCACCACCGAGGCTGAACACACAAAGCGTCGCCATTATACCGGTAAGTATCAAGCCCTTCATCACTTTTCTTAACATTCAAACTGCCTTTCGTTAAGTAGAGCAACAGTAAACTACTATTTATAGATACGTTTCTCTTTCATAAACATATACTCATGTATATACGAACTTACTCTCTTTTAAAGAGCCAGTTCTCGCTTTCTCACGAGATTTATTGTTTCTCGATTTTGGCGAGCACTGGCTCTCCTTTTGTCTTCTTTTCGGGACCTCACAAAAGCTTTGTGAAGTCGAGCAACGGCCGTTGCTCTTCTTTCATCGGCGTATTATACTAGAGCCGAGTTTATATGGCCTGGATGAGAAAATCTCATCTCTCCGGCCAGGAACGAGGGAAACGAGTGTTAAAGTTTAAGAAGAGCATAACAAGATGGTGGCATATGCTGGCCCTGGGGATCACGGCTGTGCTGGGCCTGGCCGTGCGCCTGTATGGCCTGGATTGGGATAATATGCTGTCCCGCTATCAGTGGCTCGCGCATCTCTACGGACCAGGTTCGGCCCAGGGCACGAATTTTCACCCCGACGAGCGGCAGATTATGTATCAGGTGGTGAAGTTAAGCTGGCCGACAAGCTGGGCGCAGTTTTTTGACGAAGCCCATTCGCCGCTCAATCCACACTTTTTTGCCTACGGCAACTTTCCGCTCTATCTCCTGGCAAGCATCGGCAATCTTCTTTCGCATATTTCTCCCACGCTGGCGGACTTCGCCCACTTGACGCTGACCGGGCGGGCGCTTAACGCGCTATTCGACACCGGCACGATTCTGCTTACCGCCTGGCTGGCGCTGCTGTTGACACCCGATCCCACGCCTGGGCGCAGGCGCGCGTGGTCGGTGGCTCTGCTGGCCGCCGCCTGCGTGGCCTTTACGCCCTTTGAGGTGCAGCAGGCGCACTTCTATACGGTTGATACACTCCTGCTCTTTTTCGTGGTGCTGGCGGTGCTGGCCTGCGTGAAGCTGATACGGACGGAGAAGCCGGTGCGCTGGTCGCTGATGGTAGGGCTGGGCTATGGCCTGGCGCTGGCTACCAAGACGAGCGCGGCTCCCCTGGCGCTGCCGCTGCTGGTGGCGCTGGTCCTGCGCTGGTATCACCGGCGCGATTTCTGGGAATTCTTCATTCCTCTCATCTATGCCGGCTGCGCAACTATCCTGGTCTTTGTCGTGGCTATGCCCTACGCCCTGCTCGACTTCAACGAATTCTGGTCGCAGGTCTCATACCAGGGCGATCTCGCGCGCGGCCTGATCGATCTGCCCTACACGCGCCAGTTCGCCGGAACGATCCCTGTGGTCTACGAAGTGCAAAACATGGTGCTCTGGGGCATGGGTCTGCTGCTGGGCGTGGCCGCGCTGGCCGGCCTGCTCTGGCTCTGCTGGAAGCTCTGGCGGCACGAAATGGCAAGCTGGCTGGTACCGCTCTCCTGGGTTCTGGTCTATGGAGGCATTAACTGTACCTTCTTCACCAAGTATATGCGCTATATGCTGCCGGTCTACCCGTTCCTGGTGTTGATGGGCGCTTGTATGCTGATCTCGCTGGCCACACTCGATACTACAAACTGGCGCATGAACTGGGCACGATATGCCAGGGTTGGCTCGTATGTCCTGATCGGCCTGGTGCTGGCCGGCACGCTCTTCCAATGCCTGGCCCTGGACAACGTGTACAGTCAGCCCAATACGCGCATCTTGCTCTCGAACTGGATCTATACTCATCTCAAGCCCGGCACGGTGCTGACCTACGAGCAGTGGGACGATGCCATGCCCGTCGCAACCCCCGGACACGATCCCTCGATCTATCCGCAGGCGACCTACACCGCCGGCGGCCAGACCAGCACGGGCCTGCCGCTCTACGACGACGACACGGTTGCCAAAGCCCAGACCATCGCGACTATTCTGATGCAGGCTGGCGCGATCACCATGCCCACCGACCGCCTGGATAAATCGATCCCGCGCCTGCCCGAACGCTACCCTCTGACGATCCACTATTATAACTTGCTCTTCAGCGGCCAGCTTGGCTTCCACCTGGCCGCGCAGTTTGTGGTACGCCCCAGCTTCCTGGGCATTACGCTCGACGATAGCGGCTCCGACGAAAGCTACACAGTCTT
>DATGKW010000213.1:0-9393 GCA_035294465.1 Ktedonobacteraceae bacterium
CCCGTTGGCGTGGGCAAGACAACGGTGGCCTGGATGGTCTCCGAACTGCTTGAACAGGCCAATGTCGCCCATGCCTGCATAGATATTGACGCCCTGCGCTGGCACTACCCGCGACCGCTAGACGATCCTTTCAGTACCCGCCTGGCAATGAAGAATCTGGCGGCCATCTGGGCCAATTTTCAAGAATACGGCGCGACGCATCTGGTTGTCGCCGACGTGATCGAGGAGCCTGAAGATCTCAATCGTTATCGAGCCACGATTCCGAGCGCGGAGATCTTTGTGGTCAGGCTGCGCGCTTCGCTGGAGACGCTGGCGCAGCGCATAAGACAGCGCGAGATTGGTGATGGTCTGGAATGGCACCTGGCGCGCGCTCCTGTGCTGGTCGAGATTATGGAGCGCAATAAACTTGAGAACCTGCTTGTTGAAACAGATAGCAAACCTATCAAGCAGATCGCGGAAGAAATTCTGGCCGCGTGGCTACCGCGAGTGATATACTAGAACAATATGTAGAGTTAATAGAAAGGCACAGTTTAACCATGGCAGACAGGAAAGCGCCCGGCGCTTTGCAAGTCGTCACTGAACCGGATTTTGAAGCAATGGTGATCGGCGCGCATCCCGATGACAATGACTTCGCGGCCGCGGGCACCAGCGCGCTGTGGGTCAAACAGGGCAAAAAGGTTGTCTGGGTTGTCATGACCGATGGAACCGAAGGCAGCGAAGTACCCTCCGTCGATGCCAACGAACTCATGCTCACACGTGAACAGGAACAGCGCGCGGCCTGCGAGGTTCTGGGAGTGCAGGCGGTCGAATTCCTGCGCTTCCCCGATGGGCACCTGCGCAACACTGACGAGGCACGCCAGGCCGTCGTCAGGTTGATCCGCAAATATCGCCCGCGCCTGGTGCTCACACACGATCCTATCCAGCGCATCTTCGCACCCGATCCCGACGAGAAGCCAGATGACACAGCCTACCTCAATCATCCAGATCACCGCGCGACCGGTGACATCGTGCTGGACGCAATCTTTCCGGCAGCAGGAAATCCGCGCGCGTATCGCGAACTGCTGGCCGAGGGACTGCAACCGTACCGCGTCCATGAAGTCTACTTCTTCATGTCCGAACTGGACAACACCTATATCGACATCAGCGAAACCGTCGAGCTAAAGGCGCAGGGCCTCAAGTGCCACAGAACGCAATTCGACCCCGATTGGGACCCGGTTAAAGAGATTAAAGAATGGGCTGCGGGAACCGCGAAACGGGCCAAAGAGAAGAAAGGGCTGGAGATGAAGTACGCCGAGTCCTTCCGCAGGATTAAGTTGTACGTGCCAAAGGATGAATCATAACTTACGACGCAAAGCGAAAAGATTTCACCATACGCGTAAAGAAGTCATGCACGTTCTGTGAATAGGTACTGGCGACATCCTGGTAAAAAAGAAGATAAATCTCCGTGTTCTTCGAGCTGATCACGCGGTCAACGCCAAGCACCGTCTCTTTGATCGACAGCGTTGAACCGCCCTGGCTGACCCGCTTCTCGACGGTCCCCTGGTACCAGCTTTCCCCAGCCAATATCGTCTGGCTCAGGCTCGATGCCGGGGCGGGATGACCGGAAGAACCTAGCAGGAATTTGAGCATGATATCTTTAGCGGAAGCCAGGCTATTCGTTCTGACGGCATACTCGACCTGCAAGAACGTACTGGCGCTTCCTTGTTTGATAAAGACCATGCCCTGGAGCATCTCTAGCTGCGGATATTGCGTTCCCAGGTAGAAATCTTTTGTCGCTACCTCCCAGTTGCTGAGGTAGCTCAGGGTAAAGGCGCTTCCCTGGTAGTTTTTCCAGACGGGAGGCGGAGTAATGGTTGTTCCCCCTGAGCAGGAACTGAGGACGAGCAAAGCGACTGAGAAACAGAGAGAGAGATAAAATATGCGTGTCAGACGTGTGATCAAGCTGTTCATCGAACAAGCCTCCTTGCCTCTCTCGGCGTGATGAGAGATCTCTCCGGCGCCGGCCGGATCTTCATCGAGAAACAACATCGTTTATCGCTCAGGCAGAGGCCCGCTGCGGGGCGCAGCGCAGGATTGCCTCACCACCAGCGATGTTGACAGTTCGACATGGTTTGATTCGAGTTGCTGGCCGGCGATCAGCCGCAGCAGCATATTGGCCGCCATCTTTCCAATCTCGACCAGCGGCTGGTGAATAGTTGTGAGAGGTGGCGACATCTGAGCGGTGTACATCACGTCATCGAAGCCGATCACGCTCATTTGATCGGGGACGCGAATGTTGCGCTCGTAGAGCACCTGATAGACACCTGCCGCCTGCGCGTCGTTGCCAGCGAAAATGGCTGTGGGCGGATCTGACCGGTCGAGCAGGTAGCGCGTTTGCTGCGCTCCATCACCCAGTAGATAGTTGCCTTCACAGATCAAAGCAGGATCTACCGGTATGTCTGCCCGCTCAAGCGCCTCGCGATAGCCCGCCAGGCGCGCGCGGGAAGTGGTGAGATGAAGCGGTCCGGTGATAATGCCAATGCGGCGATGGCCCAGGGAAATCAGATACTCTGTCGCTGTATATCCTCCCAGCCAGATAGTTGACCCAATGGTGGGGAACGCTGTGGTTGGTTCGTTGCGGTCGCCAATAGCTACAAAAGGAATGCCCCGCGCCATCAACGCATTGGCGATACCAATCTTCTCATAGGGCAGCAGAAGCAGGACGCCATCGGTCGATTGGTCAGGCAGGCGCCGCAGCCAGAGGCGTTCTCTCTCTTCGTCTTCGTTTGTGGCGAAGACTACCAGGCGTTGTCCGCTCTCTGCAAGCGCATCCTGAATGCCATGCATAATACCCAGGTCGTAGCCACCCTCCAGGCGCATGATCACCAGATCAATCAGCCCACTCTGCCCCTTACGGAGCTGGCGGGCCGCGTGATTCTGCACATAGTCGTGTTGTTCGATCAGTTGCCAGATGCGAGCCCGCGTTGAGCTGCCCACACCGGGAAGTTCATTGAGCACCTTGGAGACCGTTGTCGTGGAAACCCCTGCCTCCTTCGCAATTTGCGCCATTGTCGAACGTTTCACTTGTTTCTGCTCCAAGGTCACACTCCCTTTTCATTGTTAGGTAAACGATAACCTAGTTTTGTTGCGTTAATCGTACCATGATTTTTCCCAAATTGTCAACCTCATCTTTGCGAAGATGCCCGTACAGAACTTCAATTGCCCGCGTTTTTCTGGCGAGGCTGGCGAAAAAGGGAAGATCACGAGAAAGTATCGACCCCTTGACAACAACAATTTTCTATGCTACCTTTGCTTTCAAGCAAAGAATAGAGTAAACGTTACCCTGATTTTTGAGCAAAGATCAGAGTAAATGTTACCTATGTTCTGTTGAGATCTTTCGTCGCCGTTGGACGAACAAGTTCTTTTCGAGGAGGTTTGATAAGCTATGAGGCTGAGACCTTCGCGGCGTTCTTTCCTTCACAGGAACGCTCCAGGCCGCATTGCCTCACGTGTACTGCGCGCGGTCGGGGAATAAGCGTTCACTGCCAGCGCTCCTTTCTGCTTGCTCCCACCGGGCGATCTTTGCGTAGAAAAATCGATGGTCCTTTCTTCAATGTAGGTGTGTTGATGTTGTGACACTTCTACCTGACATACTCACAACATGACATAGGGAAGACATGTGCTTTTTCAAGGAGGTCTTTCATGGCTACGGATCCAAATGTTACATCTTCGTCCCCTTTCAGCCGCAGAAGTTTTCTGCAACGCTCTGCTCTCGTTGGCGCTGGCGCTCTTGGTCTGGAATCCTTTTTAGCCGCCTGTGGCTCGACCACAACTGCATCATCGACGGTGACTGCGACGGTGAATACGCTGCCACCTCCCAGTAATCCTGGCGCGGTCTATTTGTTTAACCAGATGATTAAGCAATTTGAGCAGGCTTACCCCAATGAGAAGATTGTGGGCAAAAACGATCCCTACGATCCCACAACCTATCTGGCTAAAGTGGCAGCGGGGCAGGCGGAAGACGCAACAGAGAGCTATTTTACTGAACCACCGCTTCTCATTAGCAAACACGCGGTAGCCGATATTACGAGCCTGGCCAAAAGCTGGCAGTACTGGAGCAGCTATAATCCTGGCATTGCCGCGATTGCCACCGATGCCTCGACCGGCAAAATCTATGGCGTTCCCGTCAATGGCTACGCGCTTGGTATTTACTATAACCGCAAGATGTTCCAGGCAGTGGGACTCGATCCCGATAAGCCGCCAACGACCTGGGATGAATTCCGCAGTTATGCCAAAGAACTGACTACCGCGAGCGTGGCAGGCTACGCAGAGACCAGCACCAGCAACCAGGGCGGCTGGCATTTCACCAACTGGATGTATACCGCTGGTGGGGACATGCAATCCGCCGATGGCACCAAAGCGACGTTTAACAGTCCCCAGGGCGTGAGCGTGCTTCAGTTACTCAAGAATATGCGCTTCACCGACAAATCGATGACGAAGCAGCAGCTCATGACTCAGGCCGATACGCTTCAGTTATTAGCGACAAATAAGGTAGCGATGGTCGTTATGGCACCTGATCAGCTGGATACCTTTAAGACAACGCTGGGCGCGAATCTGAACGATTTTGGCATCGGCCCGATGCCGCAAAATGGGGGCAATGCGGCACTAACCGGTGGCAATATTTTCATTTTCAATCCCAAGTCGTCTCAAGCGGTAATTAAAGCTGCCTTCGACTATGTTATCTATACCAATTTCAATCTGAATGTGGTAGAAAGCGGCTACGCTCAGGCGGCTGCTGCCGGACAGGTGGTAGGCGCTCCGACTAATGTCCTCTTTACCGGCACTTTCCAGCAAAAGCTGAACGCTCTTGCAGCCAAGTACGCGAATGTGCCACTGGCGAACTACACAACGTTCGTCAATTCAACCCTCACGTTGCGCCCAGAGCCACGCAACCAGACCCAGAAAATGTACGCGACGCTTGATCCGGTGATGCAGGCGATCCTGACCAATCCGAATGCCGACCCGCAGGCGCTGCTGAATCAAGCAGCTCAACAGTTCCAACAAATTCTCGACTCGTCGGCCTCTTGAAGCAGGCAGGGATGCGAGGGAACAGCTTTCCTCCTACTGGAAAGCTGTTCCTGCTCGATGAGCACACTCTTCTGATACGAAGGGAGATATCTATGGGCGTATCACCATCCTCTCTGCCTCTCTCCGATCCAGCAACAAGACCGCGAGATACAAAGACTCAGGCTGTAGCTCGTGTAGCCACAGGAGAGCGGCAGATATGGCAGCGGGTCAAGCGAGCTGTTCGGCACAATATTGGCGGATATCTCTTCTTGCTGCCCGCGATCCTGATCTTTGCTCTCTTTGTCTGGTACCCGATTGTTCTGGGTTTCATCATGAGCTTTCAGAGCGTGGATATGATCAATCCAGCCACCTGGGTAGGGCTGGCCAATTATCGCGAAGTTCTCTCCGACCCGCTCTTTGGCGTCGCCTGGCGCAATACGCTGGAGTTCACTGGCTACGCTCTGCTCTTTGGCTACGCGGTCCCCATCATTCTTGCGTTGCTGATCAACGAGATGCGCCACGGCAAGGGCTTCTTCCGTCTGGCCTACTACCTGCCTGTGATGCTGCCGCCCATTGTTACAGCCTTTCTCTGGAAATGGATCTACAACCCCGATTCGGGCTTACTGAATGCCCTGCTCGGCCTGGTACATCTGCCCGGCGGTCTCTGGCTGGAGACTCCCAGCAGCGCTCTGCCAGCCCTGGTCGTAATCGCGACCTGGGGAGCATCCGGCGCAACCATGCTCATTTACCTGGCCGCTTTGCAGGGAGTCCCTGCCTCGCTCTATGAGGCAGCAGAGATCGACGGCGCGAGTATCTGGCGCAGGCTCTGGCATGTAACACTGCCCAGCATTCGCCCGATTATGCTGCTGATGTTTGTCTTGCAGATTATCGCGACGATGCAGGAGTTTGTCAGGCCATTTATTATCACCGGTGGCGGACCAGAGAACGCGACGATGACCGTCGTTCTGCTGATCTACAATTACGCTTTTCAGGACGCCGATTTCGGAGGCGCAAGCGCTCTGGGTGTGTTGCTCTTCCTGGTGCTGGCTATTTTTGCCTTCATCTACATGCGGATGACCTGGCGCTCGATGGAAGGAGACTAAGAGGATGGCTCTTTTACTGGAAGACCGGCAGAATCTTCCCCTCAGGAACGAAAAGCTCAGGCGAAGGCGCAAAGCCGCTGAGCCGGAGATGAGCGAACGCACACTGGTTTCCCCGCTGGCTCTGAAACGCCCCGGCGGACGCCTCATCTACTGGTTGATCTTTGCGCTCTTGCTCATAGGCACCCTGGTTGCTCTGGTACCTATGTACTGGCTGTTTACCGGCGGACTCAAATCCAGCCTTGAACTGGTGGAGTCACCTCCGACGCTCTGGCCTCTCCATCCCGTCTGGAGCAACTTTGTCCAGGCATGGACCATTCTGCAATTGCCTCTCCTATTCACCAATACTTTGATCCTGGTTGGAGGCGCTGTGCTCTTGCAGATGCTGGTTTCGGCCACGGCTGCCTACGCGCTCTCGAAGCTGCACGTCGCGGGAAAAGGCATCATTCAGTTTGCCTTCTTCGCTACTCTGATGGTCCCCTGGGTTGTCTACTTTGTTCCGCAATTTGTCAATATCAGCGATCTTCCTCTGATTCATGTGTCGCTTTTCAATAACTGGGCGGGAGTCTGGCTCCCAGAAGCGGCAAGCGCATTTAATATCTTGCTGCTCAAAAGCTTTTTCGATGGCATTCCAACGGAGTTAACTGATGCCGCGCGCCTGGATGGAGCCAATGCCTGGCAGATGTTTACCCGCATTATCCTGCCCCTCTCGCGCCCAGTTCTGGCGGTTGTCACGATCTTTACCGTCATTGCCTCGTGGACGGATTTTCTCTGGCCCTTGCTGGTGCTCGCCGATAACAATCTATGGTCATTGATGGTTGGACTCTATCACGATTCCGCCGTGAACTCGAATCTGCCATTTAACTATCTGATCGCCGGCATCGCCCTGGCCAGTATTCCCCCGATAGTCATCTTCCTGCTCCTTCAGCGCCAGATTATTCGCGGGATTACTCTGACCGGGCTGAAAGGATAGATGTTCGTCTAGTTAAGAAAGGAATTTGCACGATGCAGGATGCAAAGCGCAGAAGGCGTAACAAGGTAATGGGAGCACTTGTTATGTTTATCCTGGTCATCAGCACCATCGGTGTCTTCACCACTCTTCCTCGCACAGTGAATGCTTTTAGTTTGCAAAGAAGCAGTGCGAGCAAGCAAAGCGTGATGACAACCGGCGGAGCAGGTGCCACGCTTCCCTATGTTGAGATGGAAGCTTACCAGGCTTCCACCAATGGGACCATTCTTGGCCCTGACTATACCTTCGGCGATCTGGCCTCCGATGCTGTGGAACGCGAGGCCGTTCTGTTGCAGGGTCAGGGCAAGTACGTCCAGTTTACGCTACCGCAGCAGGCCAATTCGATTGACCTGCGCTACAGCATTCCCGACGCGGCCGGTGGCGGGGGAATCACTGCGCCGTTGAGCATCTATATCAACGGGACCAAGCAGACCGACCTGCAGCTGACTTCGCAGTATAGCTGGGTATATGGGCCTCCGAATTTCAGTAATTGCGACGGGACAGACTGGTCGAATACGCCTGGCGGCACCCCATCGCACCAGTTCGACGAAGTACACGAGCTGCTGCCGCAAATGGCCGCCGGAACAACTGTAAAACTGCAGGTCGATTCTGAGGATACCGCTCCCTGGTACGCCATCGACGTTGCAGATTTCCAGGAAGTGCCCGCTCCGCTCACTGAGCCTTCAGGCTATATCTCCGTCACTAGCTCGCCGTATAACGCCGATCCAACAGGCAAGACGGATTCTACCACAGCCATCCAGAACGCCATCAATGCCGGCGAATCCCAGGGCAAGGGTGTCTGGATTCCGCAGGGCACCTATCTCGTGACCAGCCATCTCATCGTCAACAACGTCACCCTGACGGGCGCAGGTCCCTGGTATACGGTTCTCACCGGTGCCCCTCCCGGCGGTGGTAACGGCGACAACGTTAACAACGGTACTGGTGTAGGCATCTACGGCAATGATGTCTACGGCGGGAGCTCCAGTTCCAACGTCACCCTCTCGAATTTTGCTATCGAGGGCGAGATCACGAACCGCGTTGACTGTCTGCAAGATAACGGCATCGGTGGCTCGCTGAATAATTCGACCATCTCCAATGTCTGGATCGAGCACACCAAAGTTGGCATGTGGTTCGATGGACCATTCAGCGGCCTGACAATCACCAACAGCCGCATTGACAGCACGCTCGCCGATGGCATCAATTTCCACGAGGGCATCAGTAACTCAACGGTCACGCAGACCATCATACGCGGCACTGGCGACGATGGCCTGGCGATGTGGTCTGCGACCGATTTGACATCATCGGGCGATACAAACGATAGCTTCGATCACGATACTATCCAATCGCCCTATCTAGCCAACGGCATTGCCATCTACGGTGGCACCGGCAACAGCGTCACCAACGATATTGTCAGCGACTCGCAATATCGCGGTGGCGGCATTATGCTGGATTATGAGGATTTTGGTAACAATACGGCGCCTTTCTCCGGCACAACCACTATCCAGAACGACACTATCGAGTATACAGGCGGATATGGAGACCAGGGCATTCAGCAATTTGGTGCGCTCATGTTCTGGGCCGATCAAGGTGCTATCAGCGCACCCTTCACCGTTTCGGGTGTTGAGATAGATAACAGCCAGTACGCGGCAATTCAATTTGATGGTGGCAACTCCATTAGCACCATCAATATGAACGGCGTGAACGTCAATGGCGCCGAATTCGTGTTTTCCAATAAGGTGAGTACCGTAACCGGTTCGGCTAGCAATGTGACGGCCAGCGGCATAACCGATAGCAGCCTGGAAAGCTGCGAAGGGTTGCAGGCATGGCAGATCACTATGGGTTCGGGAAACTCCGGCTGGAACGCGAGTTCAGAGGTGTGCGGCTTCCCAACCGGAACACCCACGCCTACTACGCCCTTGCCCACAGCGCCCCCGCCATCTCCGACCCCACCACCAACGCCAACTCCCACGCCGACGCCAGTGCCGAGTCCGAGTGGGACGCTGATCATGGCGATTGATGCCGGAGGCGGCGCGGCAGGCAACTTTGTCGCTGATACCGACTATAACCAGGGCAACGAGTATAGCGATACCTCAACCTCGATTAACACCAGCGGAGTAGGAGAATCGATCCCCCAGTCGGTCTGGCAAACCTGTCGCTGGAACAGCTCGTTTACCTACACGATTCCTGGCCTGACGCCGGGCGCAACCTATACGGTAGCGCTTGATTGGGCAGAGTTGA